>CAZANL010000280.1:4508-6443 GCA_964486115.1 uncultured Planctomycetota bacterium | reverse complement strand
ATGGATCTTGACGTTGCGCAGCTCGTTGGTGTGGGCCGCATACTGGTCGAGCTGCCAGAGGAAGGCGAACACACAATTTTCGTGGACCCGGCGGTGGATCTCGTGGCTGAGCGCCTTGATCCGGCGCGGGTTGCGGGTTTTCTGCATCTGGTCGAAGAGTTTGACCAGCCCGGAGCTGACATATCCGGAGAAGTTGGTGCCGCCTTTTGACAGGCGTCTGGGGTCGAACAGCGGAAAGACATCGTAGGTGTCGTCGAACGTGTATTTGGCATACACGATGTCGAACTCGTGCTTGTTGTAGGTCTCATCGAACAGGTCTCGCGGCGCCTTTTGCGCCAGCCGAGCATGCAGTCCGATCTTCTTCAGCCCGTCGGCGATGTAGATGCAGGCCTTCTCGATGTTGCGATCACCCTTGGGGTATTTGAGCGTGACCGACAGCTGTTTGCCGTCCTTGCTCCAGTAGCGTCGGCCGCCATAGGCCCCCGGGTTGCCCGGACGTTTGTATCCTTGCGGTTCGAGCGTCTCGCGGAGCAGCTGTGCGGCGTAGTCCTTTTCGTACTTGTACTCGCTGACCTGATCGTTGTAGGCCCAGGAGTTATAGGGGAAGGGGCCGGTGACCAGGACGTGCGCCTGTCCGCCGCGCCGCTTGAGCGGATTGCCGGCATTGAAGAACTGCTCGAGTATCCGCTGGCGATCGATAACGTGGGCTACGGCTCGCCGAAGGTCTCGACTGCGGAAGATCGGGTTGCGGTGATTGAACGCCAGGAAGTAGATCGTTCGGGCGCGGTATTGGCGTACCGTGAAGCGGTTCCTCTGCTTGTCGAAGAAGTCGACGTCTAGTGGGCGAAGCTCCGCGAGCAAGGACAACTCGCCGCGCTCGAGGTCGTTGCGCGCGCTCTGGCGGTCCTGGTAGCGCTTGAGCTGCACGCCGGTCAAGAAAGGACGCTCGGGTATGCGATAGTTGGGATTCTTGGCCAGGTCGATGACGCGGGTGCCCAGCCCGCCCTTGTAGCGGAATGGACCGCTGCCTATCGGCATCCTGCAGAATGGGTTGTCGCGAGCCAGGAAATTGGTTTTGAAGGGGCTGCGCGGGATGATCTTGAAGCTGAACAGAGAGAGCGGCCGGTAGAATGGGCGCTTCAGGTGCAGCTTGAGCAGATAGGGGCTGACCACCTCGACCCGAGAGATGAACTCCGCGAGGGTCGGGTTGTAGTTGTGCGTCTTCTTGTTGAGCAGCAGTGAGACAGTGAACTCGACGTCGCGGGCGGTCACTTCATTGCCGTTGGACCACTTGACACCGGGCCGCAGCCAGAAGGTGAAGGTCAGGCCACTTGGGCTTGTCTCGACCTTCGTGGCCAGGTCGTGCACGAAGTGCTCTTGCTCGTCCCGCTTGATCAGCGCGCTGTAGAGGAACTGCGCGATCCGCTGTTCGACACGCTTCTGCGAGGTCAGCGGGTCGAGAGTTTCGGGGTCGTCGAAATCGCCGTAGGCCAGCACCTGAATATTTGCCAGGCACTGGTCGATCAGGTCCCGGACATCTTTCAGGTCGGGATTCTTGTTTAGGGCCGCGACCAGCTTGGGGTAGGCCTGCTGGTAGGCTTTCTGGTCCAGCAACGCTTTTCCGGCCTCCAGCAACTTCTGGGCTTCCTCGCGACGCTTCAGTCGCATCGCCTCGAGTTCGGCCGAGACCTTGTCCAGAAGCTGCCGCACCTCGGGGTTGTCCGGTGCATAGCCGCTGGCCCGCTTGAGCAATTGCATTGCCTGTGCCCAGTCACCTCGTTTGCGTGCGCCCTTGGCGAGTTCTGCCAGGACCGAGGCCAGAGCCGAGGCCGCCTTGTCGTGCCAGCGGTTGAACGAGTCGTTGGCGCTCTTCTCATAGACCTTGAGGTAGAACTGGATCGCGTCGTCCATTCGTCCGGCCTTGCGGGCGAGATC
>CAZANL010000280.1:0-4498 GCA_964486115.1 uncultured Planctomycetota bacterium | reverse complement strand
TGTACAGGATCTTCTTGATCGACTCTCGTCGGTAGTCGGCCGTGCCGAGTTTGAGCCTAATCCGGATGGTCTGCTCGTTGGCCGAGATGATGTTGCCGATCAGGTAGGTGCCCTTCCTCAAGAAGATGATGTCCTGATAACGACTGGCGGCGATGGCGGATAACGTGGTCCGAATCTCCTTTTCGGCGATCTGCTTCCAGTTCTTGGTGCTGTGCTGGCGGTGGTTGTTACGCACCTTCTCGAATAACAGCAGGGAGTTCTTGAATTGTCCGGTGCTGCGAGCCGAGCGCGCCAGCTCGAGGTAGACCTGTTCCTTGAGGCGGATCTCTCGAATCTCGCCGATGGTGAAGGACCTGAGCAGGTTCTGTGGGAGCATGCGCAGGTCGATCCGCTCGTCAGTCTGCTCCACGATCTGTCCGAGCAAGCGGTCGCCATTCTTGAGTAGCACCTGGTCGGCATATGGGGGGCGTTGTGCCAGCGCCGGCACCACGGCGAGCAGCGCGAGAAGGACTCCGAGCAACCTCACCTGAGCGACTCACAGATCTTGGCCATCACTCGATAATCCTCTGCGATTCTCCCACTGCCCAGTGTCCGGGCTATATTGGTGAAGATCACCGCCGCAATCTTGAATGTCTTTGCGTTCTGGCCGGCGCTCGACAGGGTGCTCAACGCCTGGCCAAAATAGTTGTGGGCTAGCTGGGGCTTGTTCTTTCGCTGAAAGTAGAGCCCCAGGTTGGAGAGCGCCTTGGCTCGCTCGTCAGGTCGGGGGATGTAGCGCCCCACGCCCGTATAGAAGCGGATGAACCGACGGTCCAGTTCGGTCAGCTTGGGTTGAGCGCCATAGATATAGTTGGTCGCCAACAAGGTTGCGGTAGCGCCTGTCAGGGTGAGCCCATGCTTGGACGCTAGCTGGCCAATCAGTTCCTCGATACCGAACACGTCGCTGAGGTTGAACGCTTTGGCCAGCAGCAGTTCCCGCAGTCCGGCCCGTTTGTCGGAAGCCTCGAGCAAGCAGAACGCCAGATTCAGATGGGAAGGGGCGTAGGCCGGGTTGAGTGCAATCGCTCGGCGGTAGAGTTTGGCTGCGGCTTGTTTGGAGCCGCTGCGATGATGGTGGTTGCCCAAGAGGTGGAGCGGCTCTGCTGTTTCCGGGTGGTCGAAGCTGCGCGCCAGCAGGGTCAGGAGTTGTCGTCGCCCGGCCGCGCCTTGCGAGGCCGTCTTCTCACGTCGCTGACGATAGCCGTTCCAGTAGGATTGCTTGGACAGATATGCGCGGTAGGCGGTCTGCTGGCCGACCCGAATCAGGTGTCGGCCCCGGGGCACGTACAAGGCTGGCCGGCCAAACCGGGCGATGTCAGACAGTGGTTTGAGCTGCAGCGTCACGCCGTCGACCGAGATTCTTCGCGTATCCGCCGGGATGGCGACGCGCGTCACGTCGGGGGGGGCCGCCTGGGCGGAGGTCGCCAGGGCCATCGTCACGCCGAGGAGCAGTTTTCGCGCCATCTGTTCAGAACCGGTACTTTCGTATCAGGTAGTAGCGATGGCTCCAGACGCCAGCGCTGAGGGCCAGGAAACCACAGACCAGTAACCCGAGCATTGCCCGTGTGTGGGTTCCCATTCCGCGTGTTTTTCGGGCTGCGTTCGGCGTGCCCCGGTGGGTCCGCTCTGCCTGCTGGATCACTGGTCGGGCCGGGATCGGCACCGCCGCTTCCTCGATGCCGAAGAGCACGGATTCGAGGGTCGGCCGGGTGTGGGAAGGTCGCTCGGCCACGACCACCCGTTGTCGATCGAAGCTCTGAAACGCTTGCAGTTCGCGAGCCATCACCCGGACAGCGGGGGCGGCCTCGGCCAGCTCGGGAATGGTGCGTCGACGGTAAAGGTACTGGATCAGGTCGCCATAGCGGCCCAGGCGGAGGTAGGTTTGACCGAGTCGTGTCAGAAACCGAATGTCGAATTCCCAGAGGCTGGAGCGGCGGCCCTTATCGTAGAGCAGGTCCATCAGGAAGAAGGCCTGCGCCGGACGGTCGGCAGCCAGCAGGCTGGCGGCGAGCGCGCTGGCATCCGGCCTGGCCGCGTCGAGGAAGCGGGAGAGGGTCATGTCTGCCCAGCGCTCCGATTTTTTCATGCGGACCAGCAATCGCTTTCGGGCAGCCACCGCCAGGGCCGGGCGTTCCAGCAGCTCGTCCAGCACCTGAGCCCCCCGGCGCAGCCTGGCGATCGATGGCTCGCCGAACAGGTGCTCGCCGAAGGTCTCCTCCACCGGGCGGTGCTTCCAGCTGCGGACTTGCAGGCCGACTCGCCAGGTGTCGAGCGTGGTTTTGGGGATCCGGGGGTCATCGAGTAGTGCCTGGGCCTTGTCAGCCAGGCCGGCTCCGATGAGGGCTCTGGTGCGTATTTCGAGGGATTCGGGTGTTTGATCGACCGCGGCTGAAGCGGCCTCGTGGTAGGTCAGCAGTGCCCGGCAGAAAAAGACCTCCGGAGCGTAGAGCACGACGTCGCTTTCCAGAGACTGGCCGTTCTCCAGTGTCACCGCGTCGAGCCCGAGTCGCGTTTCCGGAGTCGACAGCGTGAGTCGGCTCAGCTGGGTGCGCGCCTCTTCGAGGTCTCCGACGCGCAGTGCGGTGTACGCCATGCAGCGCCGCAGCTGTGTGTTGACCAGATCTCGCCTGCGGGCCAGCTCCCAGGCTCGCTTGACAATCTTGTGGCCGGCCGTCGGGTTCTCTCGCCAGGCCAAGAGGAAGCCGCGCTCTGCGGCCACCAGGCAGTCCACCGGGGTGCAGTCAGGGGCTGGCAGGCTCTGCTCGATGTTTTTGTTCTGAGCAACTCTCAGCCAGAGTGCGGTCAGCCGTCCGTGCAGCAGGTTGGAGTTGTGCGGCGATGCGAGGAGCACGCGCCGCGCGGCACTTGCATCTCCTCGGAGCAACAGCGCTCTGCCCAGATAGTAGGAGACCAGCGCGGGACGGTTCTTGGCCGGGACCGTGCGCTGGAGGTAACGGATCTGGAGTTCGAGGATGGTGTCCCAGATCCCCTCTCGGGCTTGCGCCAGGCGCAACAGGCTGCGAGCACTTTGGTCTTGGCCCGAGGCCGGCAGCGCGAGCGTCATGCAAGCGACGAATATCAGGGAGCGGATCTTCATGGCTGGAAAGGACTTTTTGCTAGAGAACTGACTATATCAGCACTTGCCGGGAAAGGTCAAATTTGCCCTGGTCGGGAGTTCGTCAGAGGGACCGGGAACGTACCGGACAGCCGTGTCGAATAAAGCCGCCGGGAGAGGTGCGGACTCCATCGGGGCGGCCTGAACTAGACCAGGATCAGGCGGGCGATCGAGAAGTAGATGAACAACCCGGTGGCATCGACCAGGGTGCTCATCAGTGGGCCGGAGACGAGTGTGGGATCGATGCGCAGACCAGCGGCGATCAGCGGCAGCAGCGAGCCCACGGACGTGGCCCAGACCACGATCAGCAGGGCGGAGATCGCCACCGCGATGGCGATCTTGGCCCCGACTCCCATCCCGAACGCGAGGAGCACACCCCCGCCGGCCATCATCAGCCCGAGCAGCAAGCCGGCCTTCAATTCGTGCCAGAGCACGACGAGAGCTTCGCGCAGGGCAATGTCGCCCACAGCCAATGCGCGGATCACCATGCTGGTGGTTTGTGAGCCGGCGTTGCCTCCGGTACCGATCAGCAGGGGGATGAACAGGACGAGGATGGTGAAAGACGCATCGTCCTTGAAGAAGTTGAGCAGGTAGCCAGTCAGCGAGGCGGTGACGAACAGTAGCAGGAGCCAGCCGATCCGCTTGCGGGCGATCGTGGTCGCTTTCACGCTCAGATAGGGAGCCTCCATCCGCCGAGGCGCTGAATGTCCTCGGTCGCCTCTTCCTCGAGGATATCGATCACGTCGTCGTGGGTGATCACGCCGACCAATCGGGAGCTATGGTCGATCACCGGGATGACGGAGAAGTTGTACTTGCCCATCACCTGGGCGACTTCTTCCTGATCCTGGTCGACACGAACGGAGACGATCTCCGGTTCGACCAGGTCGGTCAGCAGGGTGTTGGGGGGCGCGGTCAAGAGGTGTCGCAGACGAACGATGCCGAGCAGTTTGCCGCGAGCATTCACACCATAGAGGTGGTGGAAGGTCTCGGTTTCGGGGTCCACGTTGCGCATGTGCTCGATCGCCTTGGAGACGGTCCAGGTAAGCTGGACTCGCAGTACCCGCTCGTTCATCATCCGGCCAGCGCTGTCTTCGGGGTAGGCCAGCAGGTGCTGGACCTCCTCAGACTTCTCCGGCTCCATCAACTCGATCAGCTGTTTGGCCGTTGGATCGGGAAGATCGGAAAGCACCTCGGCCGCGTCGTCTGCCGCCATTTCCTCGAGCAGATCGGCCATTCGGTCTTCTGGGATGGTCTCGATCAGGTCGGTGACCTCGGCCACACCGGCCTCGTGGATGACCTCGGCTGCGGTTCTGGCCTCGAGCAAACCGAAGGCGCGGCCGCGCT
>CAZANL010000279.1:0-6451 GCA_964486115.1 uncultured Planctomycetota bacterium | reverse complement strand
ACCCAGAACCCGATCGAGCAGGAGGGCACTTACCCCCTGCCCGAAGCGCAACTCGACCGCTTCCTCTTCAACATCATGGTCAAGTACCCCGACCGTGCCGAGGAACTCGACATCATGCGCAGCGTCACCACCGATGACAAACCCGTGCTCAAGGAGGTCGTCGACGGTCCCGCAATTCTTGAGTTCCAGCACCTGGTGCGGCGCATCCCGGTCGCTGACCACGTGTTCGAATACGCGGCGTCGCTGGTGCGGGCGACCCGTCCCGACGAGCCGGATGCGCCGGAGTTCGTGAAGAAGCTCATGGCCTGGGGGGCAGGGCCGCGCGCTTCGCTGAACTTGATCCTCGCCGGCAAGGCGCGAGCGGCCCTGCGCGGGCGCTGCCACGTTTCCATCGAGGACATTCAGGAGCTATGCCTGCCGGTGCTGCGCCACCGCATCATTCCCAACTTCGCAGCGCGTTCGGAAGGGCAGACCTCCGACAGCTTGATCGAGAAGCTCTTGGCGGAGATCCCCGCGGACGAGAAGCTGCTCTCGCCGAAGGCCAGCTGACCGCAACGCGAGACTTGATGAATGTCCGAGCACCTGCCGGAGACCAATTACCTCGACCCTGAGCTGCTCCAGCGCTTGGGTGATCTCGAACTGGTCGCGCGCGAGGTCGTGGAGGGGATTCGCGTAGGGAGTCACCGCAGCCCGTTGCGCGGCTTGAGCACGGAGTTCGCGCACCACCGGCAGTATGCGCCGGGCGATGCGCTGCGCACCATTGACTGGCGGGTCTACGGCCGCACCGACCGCTACTACACGAAGCTCTACGAGGCGGAGACCAATTTCGACTGCCACCTCCTCATCGATGCGAGCTCGTCGATGAACTACGCTTCAGGCAAGGTCAGCAAGCTGGAATACGCCAAGTTTCTCGCGGCCAGTCTCGCCTACGTCGTGCTCAAGCAACGCGACTCTGTGGGGCTGTCGGTGTTCGACTCCGAGGTACGCACCTACCTTCCGCCGCGCTCCGCGATGGGGATCATCCTTGAGATCGACCGGGCGCTCCGCGACATCAAGCCGACGCCGAAGACCAGCCTCGCCAAGCAGTTGCACGACATCGCGCTGATGATGAAGCGCCGCTCCATTGTAGTGGTGATCTCGGATCTTCTATCCGACGTGGATGACATCCTCGCCGGGCTGGACCACCTTCGCTTCGACGGGCACAACGTGATCGTGCTGCACACGCTGGACCCCTACGAGCTCGAATTCCCCTTCGATGGCACCTGGCGTTTCGATGGTCTCGAGGGGGAAGAGCCGCTGACGACGCAGCCTGAACGAATCCGCGACGACTATCTGGCGAACTTCAACGATTACCTGGGGAAGCTACACTCTGGGTGCGTGGCGGCCCATATCGACTACACAACCGTTGATACGTCCCGCCCGCTGGACGCGATGCTCAGCGAGTTCTTCTTCCAGCGGCAGTCGACGCTCGCCGGCCCATCGGCCGGAGCCCGCGGATGACATTCTTGAACCCACTGCTCCTGCTCGGGGCGCTTGGGATCGGGCTGCCCATCCTTGCGCACCTTATCAACAGACAGCAGGTCAAGCGCACCGACTGGGCAGCGATGCAGTTCCTTGATCGGAGTGTGCGCGTTCGTTCCAGGCAGTTCCGGCTTCGAGATCTGCTTCTTCTCCTGATGCGGTGCCTCGCAGTGCTGTTGCTGATTTTTGCGTTGGCTCGGCCTGCCACAGACAGTACTGACATGTCGTGGTTGCCCGGTGAAGAGCGGGCCGGCGTGATCATCGCTCTCGATGCATCTTTCAGCATGCAGCACAGCGATGGAAAGGCCACGCGGTTCGAACGCGCCATCGAACAGGTTCGCAACATTAGCGAGCACATCCAGTCCGGCGACCCGGTTTCGCTGGTCCTGCTAGGCGGCGAGCACCGGGTTGTTCTCCGCAACATTGCCTATGACCCGCTTCGCTTTGCTGGGGTGCTGTCGGAGCTTCAAGCCGCTGCTGAACCCCTGGATCTAGATAGCGTTCCCAAGCGCCTTGAGACGTTGGTTCAAGACATGGATGCGCTTCAGAAGGAGGTCTACATCGTCACTGACACCCAGGCCCATGACTGGGGGCGGGCGTCTTTTCCGCTACAAGAAGCCCTTAAGGGCCTGGGGCAGGAAGCAAGCGTATTTCTAGTCCCTGTGCCGGGCAGCGACGAGAACCTCGCAGTGACGGGTATGGAGCTTGTGTCGGGGGCGCTGCGCAAGGGATCGATCGCCCGCTATCAAGCCACGGTGCACAACTATGGCAAGAGGCCTGTGCCGGGTGTTGAGGTCCAGTGCCGGGTCGAAGGCGTACAGATTGACAGCAAACAGATCCCTCTGATTCCACCGGGGTCATCCGAAACGGTGTCTCTGTTTGTGCCGTTCTACAACGCGGGCCCGACGCGTATCACTGCAGGCATCTCAGGCGACGCATTGGCGTCCGACAATGTACGCCGTGCGGTGGCCGAGGTCCGCGACCGTGTCTCGGTCTTGTGTGTTGATGGCTCGGCGGGGGATGCCAGCCGTCTTATCATGTCGTCCTTACGGGCGCGGGCCGATGGAGCGGAGGACGAAGATTTCGTAGTGCGCTCGGTACAGTGGCCCGATTTCCCGATAGGCGACCTCGGTCAGAGCGACGTGATCATCTTGGCGGATGTGCCCGAGATCACGCAGGAACAGGCAAGCCAGCTCTCACGCTTTGTCCGCCAGGGAAACGGCTTGGTCTGGTTCGCTGGCGACAATGTAAAGGCGAGCAAGTGGAACGAGCTCTCGGGTGAAGGTGACAGCGCGCTGCTGCCCGCTCTGCTAGGCACGGTGGTTGATACCAGCGACAACTTGGGGGTTGGTAAGCCGTTGGCTCCCGGCATGCCCGATCACACGGTGTGTCGCCCGCTACGGTCATTGCCGGAAGACCTGCTTAGCGAAACACGGTTCTTGAAGCGACTGCAGGTGGAGCCCGCCAACACCAGTTTCTTGGTAATGAGTCTGGCTGGAAGTCGCTCGCCGATTCTGCTCGAACACTCGCTGGGGCGCGGCCACGTCTTCATGTTCACAACTTCTGCTCACACCGCTTGGAACAACATGGCGCAGACCCCGGTCTTCCCCATGCTCATGCAGCAGATCGTGACCTATCTGACGGGGCGGGAGTTTGAGCAGCCTCGAATTGTTGGCGATTCGCTGACGCTCTCATATGCCAAGCAGCCCGATGCCATCGACGCGGTGTTCGATACCCCTTCCAAGCAGACGATCACCGTGCCTGTCCGTGGACACCGCAATGGGTACGTAGCCCTGCTCGAAAAATCGCGCGAAGCTGGTTTCTATGTCGCACGGGTTAGCGTGCAGGCGCCGGGCATGCCGATCGCGGTGAATGTCAACACGCAGGAGTCGGATGTCTCCTGTGTGACCACTCCTGCGTTGCGAGAAAGCCTGGACGGGACCGGCATTACGGTATCCGCGACAGCCGCGGATCTATCCGCTGATATCAACACGGTGCGCACGGGACGGTCGTCCTGGCGTTTCTTCATGCTTGCCGGGCTGATCTTCCTAATCATCGAGAGCCTGTTCGCGGACCGCATCCACGGGCGTAACCGATCGCGCCGGGATCAACAGAGTCGCCTGCCACAACACGAGGAGGCGGCTTGAGATGATTGACGTGATTCCCAATAGCATGCGAATTGAGAGAATCTTCTGGGCCCGGCCACTACCGACGGTCGCGATGGTCGCGGCATTTGTCGGCGTGATTGTGTTGAGTGTCTATCTCTACCGCCGAACCTGGGGGCTGAAGCCCTGGCTGCACTTCTTGCTGGGTGCGGCTAGGCTGGTCGTGCTAGCTCTGGTTGTTGCGGCGTTCTTCGAGCCCATGGCGGTGTTTCGCGAATCCTACACGCAACAGCGTGGTCTGCCGGTGCTCGTCGATGTCTCTGAGAGCATGTCGATCAAGGACCCGCGCAAGCGCCCCGAAGACCTCGCCGAAGCCGCCGCTGCGCTGAACCTTCTCGCACCCGAAGATCAGGATATGGCCCTGAATCTTGACACCAATCAGCGACAGACGATTGCATCCGCATCGCGGTTGGACCTTGTGGCAAATCTGCTATCGCGATCGGCCCGTCCAATCTTTGAGTCGCTCGGAGAGGGACTCGACGTGAGCTATCACGCCTTTGGTCGCAAGACACGTTTGATCAGCGACGACAGTGCATTGTCGCCCAATGCCGTGAAGCAACTCGACCCCGCCGAAACGGAATCATCCATCGCCGGCGCGCTCGAGGCGGTCGCCAGATCCGGGGGACCGCCGCCTGCGGGGATCGTGCTCTTTTCAGATGGGACCGATACGGGTTCTTCTCGGCGAGCCGAATCTGTCCTGCAAGACCTGTGCGCACGTGGCATCCCCGTTTACACCGTGCCCGTGGGCTTGCCGGAACCTGATGACGTGTCCATCCGAAACATCGTGATGCAGGAGGTCGCGTACTCCGGCGATAGGGTCCCTGTCCGGGTCCAACTCCAATCGAAGGGTTACGAAAGGCGGACGGCCAGACTCCTGGTACTCCTCAATGGGCGGAGGGTCTCGTCTCGTACCGTCCGCTTCGATGGTGGCCTGCAGTTCGAAGACATCGACTTTAGTGTCGATGTTTACGAAAAGGGCGCGGTGCAGATCGATGTGCTCATTGAGCCATTCGACGACGAGGTCTCAGTGAACAACAACCGGGTCGAGCGGAGCATCCGGGTCGTCAATGAGAAAATCAACGCGCTCTATATCGAGGGAAATGCGCGTTGGGAGTACCGGTACCTGCGTGCCATCCTGAAGCGCGACCCGCGAATCAACGCCACGTTTATCGCGTCCAACGTGGGACCCGAGGTCGCCCGGAACTCGCCCGAGCATATCGAGGGGTTTCCCAACAACCGTGAAGAGGCTTTCCAATACGACCTGGTCATCCTGGGTGATGTCGACGCATCGTTCTTCAGTGATGAAGAGCTTGGTCTGCTTGAGGAGCTGATACGTGACCGCGGGGCTTCGCTGCTGATGCTCTGCGGCCCGATGTATTCGCCCGGTTCTTATGCGGGCACGCCGGTGGAGACGATGCTGCCAGTCCGCTTCGATCCTGATGCCGGATGGGAAGAGGTCGCAGAATCGGTCTACCCGGTGCTGACGCCAGAGGGCCGGAGCAGCCTGGTGATGACGCTGGAGAACGAGACGGAGTTGAACGACCGTATCTGGAGTCGGTTGGCACCGATGGATCATCTGCCACCACTGCTGTCTGCAAAGCCCGGGGCGATGGTGCTCGCGGTACTCTCCGATAGCACGGAACGCGACCAGGGGTACCCGCTGGTGGCCTGGCAACGCTACGGAACAGGCAAGTGCATGTCGGTGGCGACTGACCGGCTATGGCGATTGCGATACAAGACCGGGGACAAGTACCACTGGCGGGTCTGGTCTCAATGTATCCAGTTCATGACCCTGTCCCGGCTGATGGGCGAGCACAAACGTATCCGCCTGGAAACCGATCGCTCGATCTACCCCGCTGGCAGCCAGTGCCGCCTTTACGCGCATGTCCTCGATGACAACTTTGATCCCGTTGTACAGGCGCGTTTTGATGTGTTTGTTTCCGGGCTGGATGGCGAGCAAACCCAAGAACGTGTCAGCCTCCGCCCCGACCGGTCGCACCCCGGTTTGTATGAGGGCTATTGCGCTCCGCCGAGCCCGGGCCGGTACAGGATCGAGTCCAACGAAAACGACCGGCGTATCTCCAACACGACTGAGTTCCAGGTGACCGACGTCAATCGGGAACTGGCCGACACGAACATCGACCTCGAGAATCTGAATCGCATCGCAAGCCTCACCGGTGGCGAGTGCCTGAGCATGATGGAGTTATCAAGACTCGCTTCGCTGATGGACAAGCAGCCGGTGACGACCACGGTACGTTCTGAGCGGTCGCTCTGGGACAATGGCTGGGTTGCGCTGTTGCTGATTGGTCTGGCGGGGGCTGAGTGGATCCAGCGAAGGAGGCATGACCTGCCATGACTACCGCTGATTCGATCCGACTCGATCAACTCGACTCGCACATCCGTGCTGTATGGAACCGCGGGCAGACGTTGCATCTGGTCGCTGGCTTGCTGGCCTTTTGCCGATGGGTGATCCCGCTGTTCATCTCAGGGATGTTGATCGACTGGATGGCCTACATGCCCCCCCCTGGACGTGTTGCCATCCTGGTTGTGCTGCTAGCCGTCTCGGTTCACCGCGCTTGGCGGTGTGGTTGGCAGCACCTACGCCCGTTCAATGCCGTGCGCACCGCACTGCAGCTTGAAACACACCACGGCAATCTCCAGAGCCTGCTCGTCTCCGCGGTCCAGTTCCGCGACCACAACGTGACCCGCGGCGGGGGGGCGGGTGCCTTGTACGACCAGACGTTCCGCCTGGCCGAGGAGGCGGC
>CAZANL010000278.1:4998-6463 GCA_964486115.1 uncultured Planctomycetota bacterium | reverse complement strand
CTCGGATGAAGGCCGGCACGGCGACCAAGCTGGTGCTTAACATGATCTCCAGCGCCGCAATGATACGCCTCGGGAAAGTGTATCGGGGACGGATGGTCGACCTGAGCCCGCGCTGTGGAAAGCTGGTCGACCGGGCAAGGCGCATCGTCGGGGAACTGGTCGGCTGCGATGCCGAGAGAGCACAGGAACTGCTCGAGAAGGCTGACTGGCAGGCCAAGCTGGCTGTCGTGATGGGCGCGCTCGACCTCGACTCAGCCTCCGCCGCGGAGCTCCTGGCCTCATGTGACGGTCACCTCACTCGGATCCTGGATGCCGATGCTGGGGCTTGACCCATCGGCTGACTGGATCGGCCTGGGCCTCTCCGGAGGCACGTCGACCGACGGGATAGACTGTGCCCTGGTTCGCTTTCCAGGAGGCCAGAGCGCCCCTCCACTCCCGGAACTGCTGGGCTGGGCGACCGCTCCGTTGGGCGCTCTCGACCGCGAGAGGATAGACGCCCTGCGCGAAGGTCAGCCTGCCGATCTGACCGCGGGCCATCTGTGGCTGGGCTCGATCTTCGGCTTGGCCGGCAGGCAGCTCCTCCTTTCTCACCCCCAGATCAATCCGAATTTCGCCGCCTGCGGAGGCCAGACGGTCGCTCACCTCGGCCGGCAGGGCACACTTCAGCTGGGGTCGCCAGCAGCGATCGCGGAGATACTCCAGCTACCGACAGTGGCCGATTTTCGTGGCTCAGACGTGGCGGGTGGAGGCGAGGGCGCCCCTCTCGCACCATTCCTCGACTGGGTCCTGTTTCGAGATCAACCCGGCACCGTAGCGCTCAACATCGGCGGGATCGCAAACCTGACCTGGGTCAGCCCGGACCCGGGCCGTGTCGTCGCCTTCGACTGCGGACCCGGCAATTCACTGATCGACCGCTGCGCCCGCTGGGCCAGCCAGGGAGCTCGGCAGTACGACACCGGCGGAGAACTGGCCGCGGCGGGCAGAGTGGACCAGAAACTACTCGACCAGCTACTGGCTCATCCTTTTCTCGAGAGACAGCCGCCGCGTTCCACAGGTATGGCTGAGTTCGGCGACGCCTATTTCGCCGCCATCCGGCGTGAGCATCACGAGGTAGCCGCCGAAGACCTGGCAGCCACTCTCTGCGCGTTGACTGCCCACTCGATCGTGGGCGCGCTGAGCTTTCTACCCGACGCCCCGGTCCGTCTGGTCGTTTCCGGTGGAGGCGTGCACAACCCGGTGCTGATCTCAATGCTGGCCGAGGCTGTACATCCTGTCCCACTGCTGCCGCATCCCGCCGCAGGTTGGACTGACGCCAAAGAGGCCATCCTCTGGGCGCTGCTGGGCCATGAAATGCTGCGCGGGCGCTGTGCCAACTTGCCAGCTGCAACGGGCGCGCGTGGTCCCCGGATCCTGGGCTGCCTGACCCTTCCTCCCCCATGAAACAAGACGCGCTGGCCAAACTACT
>CAZANL010000278.1:0-4988 GCA_964486115.1 uncultured Planctomycetota bacterium | reverse complement strand
TGATGCCCGACCTGCGGTTTGCCGACGGAGATGTACTCTCCACGGCCCAAGACCATCTCACACTGGGCGACCTGCCAGGATTCCTGATATTCGGTGGAACCGCGAACCAGGTCCGCCAGCTGACCGAGACCCTCACCCGCCAGGCCGGACGGCCGCTACTGTTCAGCGCAGACCTCGAGCGTGGCGCAGGACAGCAGTTCGAGGGGCTCTCATGGCTTCCACCCAACATGGCTATCGCGGCTACCGGCCGCGAGCAGTTGGCGCATCAGGCCGGGTTGTGGACCGCCAGAGAAGCTTGCACGCTGGGTGTTCGCCTGATCTTTGCTCCGGTAGCGGACGTACACACCCATCCGGAGAACCCGATCATCGGGGCTCGGGCCTTCGGATCCGACCCTCAGCTGGTCGGACAGATGACGGCCGCTTACTGCCGCGGTGTACTAGACGGCGGCGGCCTGCCATGCGGCAAGCACTTCCCCGGCCATGGATCTACGGCAATCGACAGCCACGTCCATCTGTCGCGCGCCGAGGAACTCGATCCATCGATCTTCGCTCGACGGCACCTGAGGCCGTTCGAGAAGCTGATCTGTGCCGGCGTGATGCCGGCCTTGATGACCGCCCACGTGGCCGTCCCGCTCGACCCGGCGGGAGTCCCGGCCACATGGAGTGCACCGATCCTGACCCACCTGCTGCGGGATCGACTGGGATATGAGGGAGCCGTCCTCTCCGACGCGCTGCTGATGGGCGCCATGGACACCGTCGGTCCGGGACAAGCCGCCTGGCGCTCGCTGCTGGCTGGCGTGGATATTCTACTGGCTCCCAGCGACCCGGCCGAGACCTTGCGAGAGATGGCCGCCGACCCATCGGATGCAACTGCTCGCGTACAGCAGGCAACCCAGCGAGTGGCCCGCCTGACCGCGCTGCAGGTCGAGCTGGAGCGTGATCATCAGGGAGAGGTTGACCGGACCGCCACGCAAGCGCTGGCCCGTCAAATCTGCCGGGAGTCGATCACGCTGCTAGATCCTCGGCAGCTATTCAGACCGATCACCGCAAACTCGGAGTTGCTGCTTGTCAGCCAGCAGCCCGACCTCGGACGGATCTCGACCCTCCTCGAGTGCCTGCCGCTCGCCGCCAGTTGCCAAGCCCTCCAGGATCTAGGGCCGCCTCCGGACACAATGCGTCCAACGCTGGTCGTGTTCGACAGCTCGATCGGGGCCTGGCAGCCAAGCCCTTTTCGGCCATCGGATTACAGAGATCGACTGCGGGCCTGGCAGCGAGCTGGGGCTACACTGCTGATTCTCGATCACCCCGGACCGGCCCGGGATCTGTCCAAGAACGGGCCAGTGCTACTCAGCTATGGAGCCCACCCGGAACAGCAGCGCGCTGTCGCAGCCGTCTTGGACGGCCGCTCGACGGCCCACGGCGCTTTCCCGGGCACCGAGGCAGATTAGCAGTTCGGGAGTTTGGCTAGTTTGGCTCGTCCGCCAGCGAGAGACCATACTTGGCCAAGATCTGCCGGACCTCGTCCAGTGAGGTCTGGCCGAAGTTCTTGCATGACACGAGTTCCCGACTCGAGCGCGCAGCCAGATCACCGAGCGTATGGAGGTTGAGCGTCTTGAGCGCAGTCCTCACCCTGACCGAAAAATCGATCTCGATGACTGTCTTGCCCGCTTCGCCGCTGACCGCGGTAAGCGGATTCACACTCATCGGGCCACTGGGCACGACGCTCTCAGAGAGCCGCCCCTGCCCCAACTTGAGTCCCTTCTTGGCCAGGATTTCCTTGATCTCCATCAGCGACGTCTCGCCGAAGTTCTTGTAGGAGAGCAATTCCGTCTCGGTTTTTTGACACAGGCAACCGAGAGTGCGGATGTTCATTTTATTCAGGCAGTTTCGGCTGCGAACCGAGAGCTCGAAGTCGGTCACCGGAATGGAGAGGATAAGGTTTTCGCGGTCCTTCATCCGTGCATGGTCCTCGTCGAAATACATTTCGAGACTGGACTGGGCATCCTTGAGGAACAGCCGCGCGCGTGGATGATTCGGGTTGACGTCGAGAACCTGACGATAACAGTTCATTGCCTTGTCGTAGTCGTTGTCGTCCTCGTACAGCACCCCCAGGTTCAACAAGCAGTTGACATAGGTCGGCTGGAGCTCCGCACAGCGCTCGTAGAGCGAGATCGCAGCTTCGTCATCACCGCGCAGATCGCGGTTGTAGGCCAGACGGAACATTGCTCCTGCGTGCTCCTCATCCAGCTCGAGCGCCTTCTCGTAAGAATCCATCGCGCCCAGATAATCTCCAACGCGATCCTGCCAGAGGCCCCGCGCATGATGCACCCCGGCAGAGTCCTCGTGCTTCTTCTGCAGCTTGGCCATCGTCTTCTCCACCATGCTCAGGTCACCGGCCATCAGCGCGGCCTCGACCAGGCCGATCGAGGCGGCCAGCTTTTCTTTACCAGCCCGCGAAAGTTCGGCGAACAACTCCGCCGCCTCAGCCGCCTTGCCCAATGCCAGCAAGCTGCGCGCCCTGACCAAGCCGTCGACACCTACCGATTGCCCGGTCTCCTGAGCCAGAGTTGCAAAGTCGTTGAAGATCCAGCATGCCCGAAGTCGCTGACGGACATGGATATCACCTTCCTGCCAGTCGAAGTGCAACGCCTCGAGGGACTTGAAGAGATCCTTGTCCGAATAAACCTGCTGCTTGATCAGTTCCAGTTCCTCCCAGGTCAGCTTCTCGTTGGCCAACTCCTGCTGGAGGTCAATCTGGGTTGCTTCGCTCATGGTACTTCCTTATCTGGTTACATCTTGGAATATTACAAAGGCCGGCAGTATACCTCGGGACTCCGCCCAGATCAAGCAAGCCAGCGGGCTGCGTCATTAGCCCAGTAGGTCAGGATCAGGTCTGCCCCTGCTCGCTTGATCGACAGCAGCCCCTCGAGCGCCGCAGCCCTCTCGTCCAGCCAGCCGGCCTGCGCCGCCGCCTTTATCATGGCGAACTCCCCGCTGACGTTGTAGGCCGCAAGCGGATAGCCGAAACGCTCACGGACCTGGTGAATCAGGTCCAGATAGGGCAAAGCGGGCTTGACCATCACGATATCGGCCCCCTCCTCGATGTCGAGCCCCACCTCTCGCAACGCCTCCTCGGCGTTCGCTGGGTCCATCTGGTACGTCTTGCGGTCCCCGAACTGAGGCGGACTCTCGGCAGCATCGCGGAACGGTCCGTAGAAACTGGAAGCGAACTTCGCCGAATAGGCCATGATCCGCATCTCACTCAACCCCCCAGCATCCAGCCCCCCCCGGATCGCAGCCACCCGCCCATCCATCATATCGCTGGGCGCGACGATATCTGCCCCCGCCTCGGCATAGCTGACCGCCATCTCGGTCAGCAGGTCGAGGGTCACGTCGTTGTCCACATCAGGCTGTCCATCACGGCGTTCGGTGATCGCACCGCAGTGCCCGTGGTCGGTGTACTCGCAGAGGCAGACATCGGCAATCACGACCAACTCGGGGTGGGCCGATTTGAGCGCCTGGATCGCCCGATAAACAACACTCTCGGGACCCGATCCAGAACGGCCCAGCGGGTCTTTGACTTCCGGAATGCCGAACAAGATAACCGCCGGCACCCCGAGCGCTACGGATTCTCCAGCCCGAGCGACCAGACAGTCTATCGACAGTTGCGAATTGCCCGGCATAGAGGCGATCGGCCTTTCGATGCCCTCTCCTTCGCGCACGAAGTACGGCATGATCAGGTCCTCGGGCGAGAGCTTCGTCTCGCGGATCATGGCCCTCAGCGCCGGTGTTCTGCGCATGCGCCTCATTCGATAACCAGGAAAATTCACGAGGAGCTCCTTGCCAATCGGATCGAGTCCTTGTTGTCGCGCCACCACCGCCGCCAGAAATCTGCATGCAACCCCTCCGTCTGACCTGAGAGTTTCTGCAGACGGCCCAGGCAGGTGAACCGCTCATAGACATCATGGCTTTGAATGCCCGAGATCAACGCCTCCACACCACGGGGGTCGCCAAGATCGACCATCGCAACCGCGGCGTGGGCCCTGATGGTCGGATCGGGGCTGTCCAGAAACGGCACGATCGCGTCCCTCTCAGACTCCCCACCGTGCCGTCCGACAGCAAGGATCAACGGCAACTGCTGCCGAGCCTCGAGCGCCCGCTTCAGCATCCCTGCCAACTCCTCGGGATGCCCCAGCTGCCCCAGACACATTGCAGCGGCGGTACGAACATACTGGTTAGAATCGGACAGTAGCCGGCGCAACCGAGGCACCGACTGTGCGTCCTCCAGACGACCCAGCGCCTGGATACTCACGACACGGAGCAGCCATGATCCTGCCGGGTCCGGATGATGTAGTTCCCTTCGAATTCGCGGAATCAAGCCCATCAACGACAGCTTGCCGGCAGCCTGAATGAGCGCCGAGCGCACGAACCAGCTCTCGGCCCACGGACTGTCATACAGCTGCTCCAGTAACGGACCAACCCTGAGGTCGCCGAGATCAGCCAGGGCGATCACAGCGCTGCCCCGAATCTGGTCATCGGGGTGCTTGAGTAGCCGGACCAGCCGAGGCGTGACCCAACTCTCACCCAGGATTCCCAGCGCGACCACCAACTGATTGGTGATGGCCGGTTGCGGATCATCCAGATGCCGTACAAGCTCTGCGGCGATTCGCAAGCGACGGGCCTCCGATGACACCTGCGCAGCCACTCGACGAAGTCTCTGAGCCGCCTTGAAGCGCTCTCCCGGATTGCCCTCGGCAAGCGCCTGCAGTACGTGATCCAGCTCGTCGTCCCCCAGCGTCAGATTCCACAGTTGACGAGGCCCGTCGAAGAACAGCAGCTTGATGGGCATGACGACAGCCGCACCAACCAACCGCAGCGGGGCACCGGCAAAGTTTAGCGTCTTCTGCCCAGCGGTCAATTCCTGCGGCGGCGACGCGGGTCGCAGTGTCGACGCTTCAGTGCGACAGGCGGCAATCACCCCGAACGCC
>CAZANL010000277.1:0-6464 GCA_964486115.1 uncultured Planctomycetota bacterium | reverse complement strand
ACAGGCCGATTTCGTGGCCGAGAAAGGAAAGGGTAGAAACTCGGACGAGACCTTCGCGCTGGACCATTCACCTTCCAACTCGTAGCTCAGCCTGTTGTTCTTGCCCAGTCCGGAAGCAGCCCCCATCCCGAACTTCTGAAAGTAGGTGCCCCCATCACCTGCCGGCTTGAGGCCGAACTGCTTGAAGTTGCGAGCGATATAGTCGCCAGCCAGATAACAGCCCTTGCTGCCGGAGGCGCGACCTTCCAACTCGTCGGACGCCAGGTAGGTGATGTGTCTGATCAGATCCGACTTCTTGATCGAATCAAACGCAACACGGGAGGCCGCTTTCGACTCCTCACCATGGGTCAGTGGCACAAACGGCACGAGGGCGAGAAGCCCCACGGCAACATGGTGAATCCAGCGCATCCCTGTCTCCTTGGTGTGAAAGCGTACTCGTAAGGTAGTGATACGAACGCAGGGGAGTGGCGTTTGCTCCCGTCACCCTCCAAACAGCTCAGCCAGCAAGCCGCACCACCCGCCACTTGAACTTACCCAGAAAGGACTTGGGGCGGGGTGCCGGCAAAAGAAAAACTACTCTGACTTCGCCTCCTGGGGGCCATCAGGGTCTGCGTCCTCACCGGAATACTCGCTGACGGGCCGCGGCCGCATCAGCGGAAACAGCACGACGTCTCGCAAGTTGGGCACCCCAGCAAGCATGGCGACGAAACGATCGACCCCCATCCCCCAGCCCGAGATCGGCGGCATGCCATATTCCATCGTCAGCAGGTAATCCTCGTCCAGCGGCATCGCTTCGTGATCTCCGGCAGCCCGCGCCAGTTGTTGCGCCTCGAGCCGCGCCCGCTGGTCGATCGGATCGACCAGCTCAGAGTAGGCGTTGATCAGTTCCCAGCCGCAGACCACGAGCTGGAAACGATCAGTGATCGCCGGGTTCTGGTCGTTGCAACGAGCCAGCGGAGAGAGCTGGATCGGGTGGTGCACCAGGAAGGTGGGTTGGACCAGCCCAGGACGCGCCACCTTCTTGTAGAGCTGGTCGATCAGGTTGCCCAGCGCGAGATTCGCAATCTCCTCCTGGCCCAGCGCGATGCCCCGCTGGGCGATCTCCGCTCGTAGCGCGTCCGGGTCCTCGAAGGCAGCAATGTCTATTCCACAGCTCTCCTGGATCAGCTCGGCCATCGACCGGCGGGGCCAGGGGGGCTCGAATGATATCTGCTGACCATCCCGCTCGATGACAGGCGACCCGAGCACCGCCGTCACCGTCTCGTAGAGCATACGCTCGGTGAAGGCCATGTTGTCTTCGAAGTTCCAGTAGGCGACGTAATACTCCAGCATGGTGAAGTCCTGGAGATGGGACGGATCCATACCTTCGTTGCGAAAACAGCGCGCGAACTCGTAGACTCGGTCGTATCCGGCCACGATACAGCGTTTCAGGTAGGTTTCCGGAGCAATCCGCAGCGGGATTTCGATATCCAGCGCATTGTGATGCGTCATGAATGGCCGGGCCAAGGCGCCTGAAGGCTTCTCGCAGAGAACCGGCGTGTCGACCTCGTCGAACCCGTGCTGGTCCAGATGGCTGCGCATCGACCGGATCACCTGCCCCCGCATGATGAACCGCTTCCTGCTCTCCTCACTGGCGATCATATCCAGGTAGCGCTGGCGGTAGCAGGCCTCGGTGTCCTGCAGCCCATGCCACTTCTCCGGCATGGGTCGGATCGCCTTGCCGAGGAATGTCCAGGCGGCCGACTGCAGGGTCAGTTCACCCGTGCGAGTCGTGAATATTTCACCCTCGACCCCGATGAAGTCGCCCAGGTCGATCGTCTGATGAAAGAGGGTGTACTCCTCCTCCCCGATCTCGTTCTTACGCAGCGCGATCTGCAGCCTTCCCCGTATGTCCTGCAACCAGGCAAAGGTCAGCTTGCCGATCTTGTTGACCGACACGAGCCGCCCTGCCAGCCGAACGCCGGCTGTTGCCTCGGGCAGGGACTTCGCTTCCTCGAGCGTGTGGGTCCGATCGAAGCGCTCGGGATAAGGATGAACCCCGGCATCACGCAATTTCTGGATCTTGTCGAGACGTACTTGTCGCAGGCTCTCTCTGGTCATGGTAGCGGCCTATACGACATCTGACCTTGGAAATCAACCTTGCAGTTGTGCTAGGCTCGGCACGTGAACCTACAGGCAACTGGTGCAGACCCGGTCGTAAGAGGCATCCTGGACGGACATCTCGCCTTCGCCGGCCCAGAACATGTGGTGATCGACATCACCAACCGCTGCAACTACAGTTGCATCGCCTGCTGGACCTTCTCACCCCTGCTGAAGGGAAAAAAACCACCTGCGGCGTGGTTCGGACAGGAACTGCCCGGACCGACTCTCCGCGGACTGTTGGACGACCTGGCCTCGTTGCAGACCAAACTGGTCCGCTTCACCGGCGGTGGAGAGCCATTCCTCCACCCCGAAATCCTCCCGCTGATAGCCCACTGCGCCCAGCTTGGGCTGCGCCTGGACATCACCACCAACGGCAGCCGGCTGGATCGGCATGCCGCTGAGTTCCTCGTGCGCCATGGCATGGGAGAGCTGTCGATCAGCCTGTGGTCAGCCGATGGGGAGTCCTTCGCCGCGACGCACCCCCACCAGAAACCCGCTGGTTTCGAGACGATCCGCGAGAACATCCAGTACCTCAATGGCATCCGGCGCGACCGCCTCGAACTGGTTCTGCTCAACGTGATCGGCCAGATGAACTTCGACAAGGTGGCCGAGATGTTCGAGTTCGCTCTATCGGTCGGAGCCGACCGGGCCTACTTCACGTTGGTCGACCCGATAGCGGGGGCGACCGACGTTTTGCTGCTGACCGACGACCAGCGACACGAGGTCCTGCGCCAGGTAGCCTGGATCGAGGACCGGATGGCAATGCTGCCGCCCGGTCGCCTGGGGCTGGATTTCTGGCAGGGTTTCAGGCGACGACTGGCATCTGACCCCGATGGGACCGGCCGCTACGATGCCGAAGCGGTGGAGGCGATTCCGTGCTACATCGGCTGGTACTTCTGCAGGATCACGGCCGACGGCAAGGTCTGCCCATGCTGCCGCGGGGTGGAGTTCCCGATGGGGAGCCTAGCCGAGTGTACTTTCCGTGAGATCTGGGAATCGGAGCGCTATGCTGAGTTTCGCCACAAGGCGCTGACGCTCTCCAAACACGACCCTTACTTCGCTGCGATCAGTTGTCATCAGATGTGTGATAACCTGATGCACAACCAAGAGTTGCACAAACGAATGGGGCGGGGCGGGCCGCTACTCGGGCCGTAGCATGAGGATCTTCTCAAGCACGTCGCCTACGGTGTTGTCAGGCGTCGAGGCGCCCGCGGTGATGCCGATCCGTCCGCTGTCCGGCAGCCAGTCTTCGGAAACCGTGAAAGCGCAGTCGCCGTAGATCAGGTGGCGGATCTGATCCCCGTCGAAAGACCAGGCGCCCTCGATATGATACGCCTGGGTGTATTTCTGGGCGATCTTGGCCAGATTCTTGGTGTTGGAGCTATTCAAGCCCCCCACCACCAGCATCAGGTCGAGCTGCGTTGACTGGCCCATCTCGATCACCGCTTGCTGACGTACCTCGGTGGCGCGGCAGATCGTGTCGAGCGCCTGGAAATGGGCGTCTACCTCCGGCTCTCCGTAGGCCTCGATGACCGCCTCCCGCAGCATGCCAAACACCTCTTCGCTCTCCGATGAGCGCATGGTCGTCTGGTTGGCCATGCCGATCCGACACAGATCGCGACTGGGCTGGAACCCCTCGGAGCAGGCACCGTAGAACCGCTCGAGAAGCTCTTGTTCGGAGAGCCTGCCGCAGATGAAGTCGCAGACCAGCGCCGTATCATCGAGATCACGCACAACCAGATAGGTCTGGGCGACGCTGGCCGTCGCAATAGTCTCCTCGTGTTCACTCTTGCCATGAATCAGGGAACAGAAGCCGATCTGGTTGTACTCGCTCACACGGTCCCAGACATCGATGACCGAGCGACATGTGGTGTCGATCAGCGTGCAACCTCGCTCCTTCAGCTGACGCAGCATCTCGAAGTTGGTCATGGTCGTGCCAAAGGCCGGAATGATCACGACGTCGGCTGGCGCGATGTCATCCAGCGTCATCTCCGACTCATCCATGAAGATTGCGCCCCGCCGCCGCAACTCGTCGTTGACATAGGGGTTGTGGATCATCTCGGAGAGCGCGATAACTCGCTGCCCCGGGTACTTGTCCAGGGCGGACAGTGAATCCCAGATCGCCAGCTTGACGCCATAGCAGAAGCCGAACTTTCGCGCGAGAAAGAACTCGAAGTGCCCCGTACCGAGCCGGTACTGGCCGATTTCCCAGCCCGTCGTCGGATCTCGCTCGATTTCCTTGGACTGGATACGGTCCAGCAGATCACTGTCGAAGAAACGCCACGTCACATTGACATTCGGTTTCTCCTTGACCTTCTCGCGCGCGGCCTTGACGTATAGCTTGCTCATCTTATTTGACCGTAACACAGGCCTACTCACCGGACAAGTGGACGATGACCTCGCGCCCTCCGCGACGGTAGCGATGCTCCCAGAGATAGATTCCCTGCCAGACACCGAGCATCAGCCGCCCCTCGGACACCGGGATCTGCTCGCTCGTGTTGGTCAGAGCACCCTTGATGTGGGCTGGCATGTCATCCGGACCTTCTTGTGTGTGCGTGTAGGTCGGGTCCCCCTCCGGCACCAGCCTGGTCAGAAAGGTCTCCAGGTCTCGCTGAACACTGGGATCAGCGTTTTCTTGGATGATCAGACTGGCCGAGGTATGCCGGACGAAGATCGTGCACAGACCTGTCTGTATCTGGCTGCGACCGACGATCCGGTTGACCTCACTGGTGAACTCGTACAGTCCTTGTCCGCCGGTCTGGACCTGGATTCCTTCCTGGTAATGCATACACCCATTGTACAATGATCCGATGCAACGAGTGATCCTCCTGGCCATTCTGCTGCTGGTCCCCCTGGCGCATGGGCAAGAAAAAGAGTCGGATATCCCGCCCTGGCCCTATCGCAAGGTGGCCTGGAAGGCGCACCTGCTAGGGCGGCTGAGAGAGGTTCGCCTGACGCTGACCGTCCGAGACTGGACCCTCCAGAAGCTGCTCGGCGAGTTGACCCGCAGCACGCGGATCACGTGCCGCGCCGACAAGACCCTCGACACCCAGCAGGTGCGGACCAGCCTGGTCGTGCAGAAGACTCACTCCCTGCGCTGGATCCTCGACCGGATGACGCATGGCAAACCATGGAGCTGGGTCCTCTCGAAAGGAGACGTGGTGCTGACCCGGACGCCGGAGCGCTACCCACCTCCAGACCCACAGGCGATCCGCCGACAGATCCAGGATGCCCGCTTCCTACCCACCATCTTCGCCACCCTGAGTGCGTCCCAGCGACGCAACAAGTCGCTGATCGCCGCCGTCGCCACCGACAAGATCAACCACGCGGCGCTCTCGATGAGCGCCAACTCGTATCTGGCTTCTCTGAAGCAAATGACCGGGCTGCCAATCAAGATCCAGCCCGGCCTGAAACTCAGCGGCAAGATCGAACGACCCGCCGCGCGCCAGGTTTCACTGGCCACCATGTTAGCCGAGACCCTCGATCCGCTCGGGCTGAGCTACACCAGCCATAGGGGCAACCTGTGGATCGGAAATGCCGACTTCACCGCGTTGCAGAAGAAGCTAGCGGAGCAATCTCGCCAGGTCCTGGCGGCGGCCCTCGAGGAGCGCGCCAAGCTCCTCGGCAGAGCCGTCAACACGACGTTCGAGGACATGCCGATGCACCAGCTGGGCGACAGGCTGTCCAGGGCGATCGGCATGCCGGTCCGGATCGGTCCCAAGGCCTGGAAGCTGGCCAAACCCGTGACACTGAGAACCAAGGGCATGACATTGGGCGAGTTCGGCAGGTGGTTGAGCCAGCAGCTCGACGGCAAGATCACGCTGATCGTGGCCGAGGAGACTGTCTACCTCGTTTCCGACTGACCTGAGGTGGCTGCCACCGTCCCCGGCCAGGACGACTCGCACACCTGCAAATCCTTCGCCGCCTGCCGGATGGGACCAACTCCCGAACCCGGAGTACCCCTCATCCGACTTCCCAGGGGCTCGCTATTGCTGTGTGTCGCCGCGGCCGGTGAGCGACTCCGGGGTACTGCGCGTCAGATCCGGTGCTGCTGCACCCATTGTCGATCCGGCGGTTTATCGACCGTCAGCTGGGTCGTAGGACCTGGGCCCGTCACCGCGTAGACGACTCCATCTCCGGCTTCTCCCTTGCCATACACGGCAGCCAGGCGAGCAACGAGTGTCAAGTCGTCCAGGCTCGCCTCACCCGTCGCAAGGACGTTCGGACCGAGGACTTTCTGCGGCACCAGCAGCCAGTCGCTCGGCCGAGCGTAATCTGCCAGCATCTCGTTCTCGTCCTGATTGCGCCCGACAACGCATTTC
>CAZANL010000276.1:0-6483 GCA_964486115.1 uncultured Planctomycetota bacterium | reverse complement strand
GCCGCCGGTACACAGCAGCACGGCGTCTGCGGCGTAGCGCTCCATTTGACCGTTGATCAGGTTGCGAGCGATGATGCCGCGGGCCCGGCCGCGAAGCATCACCAGGTCGAGCATCTCGCGGCGCGGCAGGAGCTTCACCGTCCCGGCCTCGACCTGCCGCATCAGTGCCCCATAGGCGCCGAGCAACAGCTGCTGGCCGGTCTGGCCTCGCGCGTAAAACGTGCGTGAGACCTGTGCCCCGCCGAAGGAGCGGTTGGCCAGCATCCCGCCGTACTCCCGGGCGAACGGAACCCCTTGGGCGACGCACTGGTCGATGATGTTCACGCTGACCTGCGCCAGGCGATAGACGTTGGCCTCGCGCGAACGGTAGTCGCCGCCCTTGATCGTGTCGTAGAACAGCCGAAAGACAGAGTCCCCGTCGTTGCGGTAGTTCTTGGCCGCATTGATCCCGCCTTGTGCCGCGATGCTGTGGGAGCGGCGGGGGCTGTCGAGGATGGTGAACGCCAGCACGTTGTAGCCCATCTCTCCCAGAGTGGCGGCCGCCGATGCTCCGGCCAGTCCGGTCCCGACGACGATGATGGTGTGTTTTCGCCGGTTTGGTGGCGCGACCAGCTGCATCTCGAAGCGATGGAAGTCCCACTTGTCCTCCAGCGGTCCGATCGGTGTGCCACCATCCAGAGTCACGAGAGGCCTCCGCTGAAGTAGATCGCGACCGGGATCAGGATGAAGCCGAGGGTCAGCGCGACGGTGAGTGCCTGACACAGGCGGCGAAGCCCCTGACGATAGGGTAGGCCGAGGGATTCGAAAGCGCTGCCGAATCCGTGCCACAGGTGACAGCCGATGAGGATCAGCGCGATCACGTACCAGCTGGCCTGCAGGGGGCTGCCGAACACCTCCATCACGAGTTGATGCAGATCGCGGACCCCGGGTTGGTCCGCTGCATAGTACGCACCGAATTTGAAGGTCCAGATGTGCAGCGGGATGAAGATCAAGATCACCAGGCCGGTTCCGATCATCAGCGACGAGGGCACGCTCTTACGACTGGTGTGTCCCGCGCCCTCGCGTTCGGCGTACCGTTCCGGGCGTGCCGGCTGGTTGCGCAAAGTGAGCAGCGCCGCGTTGGTCAGGTGGACCAAGAAGATCGCCAGCAGACCGAACTCCGCCAGATAAATTGCCGGGTTGCTGGTCAGCGCGTGGCCGTAGGCGTTGAATTTCTCTTTGCCGGCAAAGAGCAGCAGGTTGCCTGCCAGGTGAGTCACCAGAAAGCCGATCAAGGCCAGTCCGGTGATCGACATCAGCACCTTCTGGCCGATCGAGGAGGAAAAGAACCTCAGCAGTCGGTTCACGTCGGCGAGTATAGCAGAAAATGTCGGTCCAGAGGTGACGGTCACTGGCCAAGTATGGGAGGATGACCAACGTCGCCCGTGTCTACCCTCATCTTGTACTGTAGTTCCGTTGGCTGCTTTTGGCCTCGTTCGTTGAGGTGTGAGCTTTCCAGCGATCGTGGCAGTTCCATTTGCGGCTGAGCCATTTTGCCAAAGAGGGGTTCCAGCTAGTGACATGAACCGAAAACAACTCAAGGACCTGGGTATCCCTGGCACCGCGATATCGGCGGCCTTCAAGGCGATTCAGGCAACGGTCGCCCGTGACCCGGCGGTCCGAGATCGCATCGGGGAGATTATCCAGGAGATCGTGTCGGGCCCGCAGTTGCACCTGGAGGATGATATCTGGGGCGCCTTCGCCAGGCAGGTGATCGACGGCAAGCAGCCGTTCCAGGCTCGGCAGGAGCCGGCCCCCTGGCACCAGTGGGGCGGCGCCGATGTTGACGATCGGACGGTGGACCAGCTACGCGCCGCATGCGAGCTGCCGGTGTCGGTGGCGGGTGCCCTGATGCCGGACGCCCACTTGGGATACGGGTTGCCGATCGGCGGGGTGCTGGCAACCGAAGGGGCGGTGATCCCCTATGCCGTGGGCGTCGATATTGCTTGCCGGATGAAGATGACCGTGCTGGATCTTCCGGCCAGCCTGCTGGAAGAAGACCCAGACCGGCTGCAGCGTGCACTGGAGAGGGAAACGCGCTTCGGCATCGGTGCCTGCTTCAAGAAGCAACGTCGCCAGCACGAGGTGCTGGACGCGGACTGGAGCGTGTCGCCCGTCACTCGCAAGAACAAGGACCGGGCCTGGAAGCAGCTCGGCACATCCGGTAGCGGCAATCACTTCGTCGAGTTCGGCATGCTCGACGTGCCGGACGCCAATCAACTGGGACTCTCGGAGGGTCGATATCTAGCACTGCTCAGTCACAGCGGTTCGCGCGGAACCGGCGCCGCGGTCTGCAGCTATTACAGCAGGCTGGCGGCCGAGCAGCAGCGGGGCCTGCCGAAACGGCTGGCCAATCTCGCTTGGCTGGACCTCGAGACCCAGGCTGGCCAGGAATACTGGGCGGCGATGAACCTGATGGGAGAGTATGCCGCGGCCAACCATGCCTGTATCCATCGCCATGTGGCCCGGCATCTGAGTGCGGCCGTGTTAGCTGATTTCGAGAACCACCACAACTTCGCCTGGGAGGAGGAACATCACGGAAGGCGGGTGATCGTGCATCGTAAAGGGGCGACCCCGGCCGGCCTGGACGACATCGGGATCATTCCCGGGACGATGGCTGACACGGCGTTCCTCGTTCGGGGCAAGGGTGACGAGCGCTCCCTGCATTCCGCTTCGCACGGGGCGGGTCGCAGGATGAGCCGCAGGGAGGCCAAGCGCCGGTTCAACTGGAATGACGCCAAGCGGTTTCTGGCCGAGCGCAAGGTGAAGCTCCTCTCGGCGGGTCTGGACGAAGTGCCGATGGCCTACAAGGACATTCACGCAGTGATGGCCGACCAGGCGGATCTGGTGCAGATCCTGGCCCGCTTCACGCCTCGCATGGTCAAGATGGCTCCCGCTGGAGAGCGTCCGGAAGACTAGAGAGGCTGCCTCGAATTGCTCGGTGGGACCGGCGGGTCCTGAAACGGCTCAGGTGGCTGAGCCGGCTCGTCAGGGCGCCCCCGGGAGTTTACGTATTCGCCAGCCGCAGTAACTCCACGGCGCTGACCTCGCAGAAGGTTCCGAACTCGGCGGGCTGACGCTCGGCGATCGATGCGGGGATGGCGGTCAGCAGCCGCTGCCAGCCCGCCTCGTTCAGCTCCTCGATGAATACGGCGAATGACTCGGCTGCTGGTGTGGAGGGCACGTAGGTGCGGTACATCTGCACGATCGCCTTCAGCATCGGTAGATAGGGTCGGGCCTCGGTGGTGGTCGAGGCCGCCTCGCTGTCGATCCAGGCGACGGGCACACGGAAGATCGAGCCGGGGCGTCTGAGTTCGGTTCGCAGTAACAGCTCGACGTCGAAGGCAAAGCGTTTCTCTATCGTGTTCTGGAGTATCGCGGGCAGGACCTCGGCGCGGAACGCCTTGAAGCCGCACTGGGTGTCCACCACGTCCTGCAGTTGGGGCAGCAAGCGCTTCCAGAGATAGATGAACAGCTTTCCCCGGACATTGCGTAGACCCTGTTTGACGACGACCGAGGTGGGCTCCCGGCGTGACCCGATCGCGGCGTCCATTCCGCCATTGAGGATGGGATCCAGCAGCAGTCCGGCCTGACCCAGGTGGGTCGACAGGTCGGCGTCGGTGAACAGCACCACGTGGTCGTGCAGGCTCTGCTGCGCCGCGGTCCACAGACCGTAATGGACTGCGCCCCCCTTCTGGCTGTCGGCGGCAGAGCTCAGCGAGCGGGCCGCCGGATGGCCCTGCCGGATCGCCTCGTCCAGGGAAAGGACTCGGACCCTGTCCTGAGCTCTCGCTGACTCGACGATTTGCCGTGCGAGCCGTCCGCTGCCAGCTGGGCACCCGTCATCCACGATCGTCAAATCCCATCGCCCAGGCAGGAGCCAGTCCAGCTCGGCCATCTTTCGCCGCAGAAAATTCTCTCCGTGTGGGTGCTCGGCCCGGGTGAGGATCCGCTGGTGTTCACGGTAGACGGCGAAGACCACCGAGAGATGACAGCTGACGGGAACAACCCTCCTGGAGCGGGCCAGCTTGACTGCCAGATGTTCGGTCAGTGGATGGGACGCCTGCTCGCTGGCCATCCGCTGTTCGAGCGCGTCCAGGTCGGACACGGCGGCCAGCTGCTCGGCTCGCGAGGTCACCATCTCGAACTGGGTTTCGTCGGTCAGGTCCATCGCGGAAAGATAGCAGGGGGAGTAAGAAACGCGCAGAAATATTTGAACTGCACCTGGAGGGGCGCCGTATCTCTACGCGGTATCCAGTATCGTGCGCCGTTTCATGGAGAATATGATGCATTCCGATGACGAATATTTCGAGGTAGACGCAGTTGAATACGGTTGGGGCAGCATGTTGGGCGATCAGTTGGCACACACGCCCTGGTGGGCCAGCTCACTGGCCTTGCACCTGGCGCTGATCCTGGTCGTCCTGCCGATGATCGAGTGCCAGGTTCCGTCGAAGAGCTTGCCGATCAGGCTCAAGGCTTCGATCGAGCCGATGGCCGAAGAGGAACTGGAAGAGGAGAAAGAGCAACTCGACGAGAGCGAGGTCAAGAATCCGGATCAACCGCAGATCGAAGACCCTGTCGAGACAGAGACTCCGCCGGATACCGAGAACGAAACGGCGGTCGATATGGACTTCCAGGAATCGAAGGGCGAGGACAGCCATTCCGATTCGAACCTGGCCTACAAGTTCAATAATGAAGCGATCGGTTCTGGTGGCGGCGCGGGGGGGCCGTACGGCCGCGGGAGAGGTGGTCGGCGCAAGAGAGTCAGGGGCGGGGGCGGCACGAGCAAGACGGAGCGCGCCGTGCTGGCAGGCCTGATCTGGCTGCGAAATCACCAGAGTCCGAGCGGCCGTTGGGACGGCGACGGCTTTCAGGCGCAGTGCAAGGAGAACACTTGCTCGGGGGTTGCCAAGATGACCTGGGTCGATCCGGGGCTGACCTCCTTGGCCTTGCTGGCCTTTCTTGCGGACGGCAACACTCACCGCTTCGGTCGGTTCAAGCTGACCGTTCGAAAGGGGCTGCGCTATCTGATCAAGATCCAGAGTGCCGACGGAATGGTCGGGCGCAAGACCGGCGAATATCTGTACAACCATGCCATCGCAGCCTGCGTGTTGGCCGAAGGGTACGGCATGAGCAAGGGCAGTCCGATGTTGCGGCTCCCTGCCAGGAAGGCGATCGGTTTTCTGCTCAAGGCTCGGATCCCAGGGCAGGGTTGGCGTTACATCGAGACGGACAAGAAGGGCGACATCTCCGTCACCGGCTGGGCGGTGATGGCGGTGAAGGCCGCTAAAAGAGCCGAAATGAAGATCCCCGGCCTCGACGCTGCATTCACCGAGGTCGGCAAGTGGATCGATGATTCACTGACCGACACGTCCTACCACGTCACCGGCTACCAGGAAAAGCCGATGTTAGAAAATGAAAAGCCGATGTTAGAAAATCGGTCTGGCACGAGTTCCCGTTTCTGGAGTGAGGTCGAAGCGGTCGATACGCGCAACACGCATGCGGTCAACCACACGCCGACCGCGCTGGCGACGATGTGTCGGGTGTTTCTGGGTCGGTCAAAGCGCGATCCATTGCTGCGGGGTGGAGCGAGGGTGGTCTCTTCGCAGTTGCCAGTCTGGGATGTCGGGGGTGGCGGCAAGCTGAGCCAGATCGATTTTTATTACTGGTATTACGGAACGCTGGCGATGTTCCAGATGGGTGGAGACTACTGGAGAGCCTGGAACAAGAAGCTGAAGAGCGCGCTGGTCGACCATCAGCGGGGCGACGGTCATGAGCACGGGAGCTGGGATCCGAGAGGGGCCTGGGGCTTTGCGGGTGGGCGGGTCTACGCCACCGCGATCAACGTACTCTCCTTGCAGATCTACTACCGCTACCCCCGCGTGTTGCGCTAGGGCAGATTTCGTCGGTCATGCGGGAGCTCAGGCCGCCCCTCGTGCCAGACCTCCCCTGACCTGCGCAGATGTTACCGCCGGGTTTTCAGTCCGCCTCGCCTCTCGCGCGGCGGTCTGACGCACATCCCCGGTCGTGACCTGTTGGTTGCCGAGCCTTGGCAGCATGGTGACGGCTATTTTCCGCCCTTTTTGTCGTCTGCCCCTTCTTTCTTTTTGGTGTGGTGCAGCTTGATGTGCTTGGTCCCCTTGTTGCCGAAGTAGCTGTGCTTGAACCTGAGCAGCAGCTCGCGCAGGATCGAAGCGTTGTCGGGGTCGGTGGTCTGCTTGCACTTCATCGCGCGCACGATCATCTGATGGACCAGCGTGAGGTTTTTCAGATACCTCGCCTTCGCCGCGGCATCCCCCTTTTTCGGGGCCTTGATTCGCTGTGCGAGGAAGTAGTCCAGCAGGGTCTGCTGGAACTTCTTGGCATGTGACTCCTTGTTCATCACCCAGCGCACCACCTGGTTCACGTTGCCCTCCGAGCTCGACAATTCCAGGATCATGTTCG
>CAZANL010000275.1:0-6486 GCA_964486115.1 uncultured Planctomycetota bacterium | reverse complement strand
ACCGAGTTGCACACAAGGATTTAGTGTCATTCATCAGGGAAAGAGATCTCCCGGTCATCTCGATTCCGGGCGAAGACGAGGGCGTCGAGCGCCGTCAGCGCATTCTGGTCGTTGACGACGACAAGCTCATCTTGAAGACCGTGGAGAAGGCACTCAGCGACCCGTATGAGGTGAGAGTCGCCTCCACCGGCTACGAGGCCGGCCTCCTGACGGTCTCCTTCAATCCTGATCTAATCCTGCTGGACATGCTACTGCCCGACATCGACGGTGGGGACGTCTTTCGCACGCTGCGCAGCAATGAGCAGACCAAGTCGGTTCGGGTGCTGATCATCACGGCGGTTACGGACGAGAACAAGATCACACAGACCTTCGGGGATGTGCCCTTCCTCAAGAAGCCGTTCTCGATCGAGGACCTGCGGCGCAAGGTGAATCAGGTACTCACTGGCCAGATATTGGCCAACCAGTAGCCGACGCCCCGTCCGGGTCCCGCTCGACGCCCCACAACCTCTCCCACGCCCCTTCGTGATGCAGGCCTCGACCGCGCTCCGGCCGGTTGGCCAGTAAAGCGAGCAGCGCAAAGAAGGGCCACAGGAGGAGCACGCACAGGCCCGCCATGCGAGTCGTGCGGCTCTCGCGCGAGACCAGCGTCACATGCAACAGCGCAAGGAACTCGTAGACAGCCGGTCGCAGGTTGAAGCGCATCTCAGGAGCTATTTGTCCTTCTTTTCCGGCTGGTTGTTGAATTTCCGGTGCCCCTTCTTGTTCTCCTCGATGAGGGCGCTCACCTCCTCGAACGTGTCGACTGCGATGTCCTCGAAAGGCTCCGCACGCACCAGGTCGTTGCGCGAGGAGTAGACCGGAATACTGTAGGACTTCTCGGGATACTCATCGCTGACCAGGTCATCCTTGCTCGTGTTGTAGAGGGTGACCGAGACGATCATGAAGAAGGCCAGCCACATAGCGAGCATGCGCACCGTCAACTCGGTGGAGGTCTCCTTGTCCTGCTGGATTTCCTCCCTCAGCGTATCTTGAACCTGATCATAGGTCAGGCGGATCTCGGTGCCACACACTCGGCAGTAGAGTTCGTTGGTGCGCGTCTCCGAACCACACTCGGGGCAATTCATCTCCGCAATCTCCTACTGGCACTTTGCCTTGAGTGACTGGAGGCGAGCCCGTTGCTCCTTGGGCCACCTCTTCAGCTTGAGCAGATAATTGGCGATCGCCACTCCGTTGGCCCGTGTCTTCTCGCCCAGTCGCTCCCGAGCAACCCGACTCGAATACTGGTTGTTCTCGAGCACCTTGACCAGCGATACCGCCGACCCGATCTGGTCGGCCCCCATCAGCACGTTCCCGGCGCGGCTGAGCACCAGGAATAGCGCCTGGTTATTGAGAAGTCGGAGCCGGCGTATCGGATTGTTCCCCGCCTGCTGCAGCGCTTTCTTGTACGCGGTGTCTGCCTGCAAGAGCGACTGCGTGCGGTGGTCTTTCGAGGCGATCGCCAGTTCCGCGTATCGCTTCCAGTACCGGGCAGCCGAACGAGCCTTTCCCACGTCGGCCACGGCCGCCTTACGGTCCAGCCTGAAGGCTTGTCCCAGGTAGTCCTGCGAGAGGTTCCACTCGCCCAGGATCGCGTAGGCCCAACCCATGCCCACGAAGAGGACGTACAGGTTCTTCTTCTTGTCGAGCGGCAGCTCCTTGTCGGCATTCAGTCCCATGACCCTGATCAGCGCAATGCGCTCGGTGCGCATCGCCCGGTAGGCCAGCGCACGCTCGAGCCAAGCTCTGCGTTCCTCCTCGCTCAGCCCCGGCTCGACCAGCTTGCGGCCCATCGCCCGCTCGAAGTTGATATAGGGCGTCGCCCAGAACGTCTTGTACTGGATTGCTTTGGTGAAATAGCGCACCGCACTGGCGGTGTACTCGGACGCCTCCTGCATCTTCTTGGTGGGAGTCGTCTTGGCCCTATCTGCGACCGATACCTGATCCCAGATCATCAAGCCCCGCTCGAAGTTGGCCACGCCCAACGTATTGTAGAGAACGGCCATCCCTCGCGCTGACGCGGGGGACTTGGCCGCCTTTTTCTCCATCTCTCGCGCCCTGGAAATCACGAGATCCAGAGTGCTCTCGCGGCTCTGGCGGGTCTTCTGGTCCTTGGCCACGACCATCGAATCGAGGCTCAGCTGCGCCTTGACCAGCTGGGCCTCGATATATCCCTTCTTGGCTGACAGTTTCTCGGCTCTCTTGCTGAGTTCGGCGTAGATGCTGTCCGACGTCTCGCCGTCATCCTCGTTCTTTTGCGCCAGCAGCTTGAGACTGTTCACCGCCAGATCTCCCAGCACCGCACGTTCGTGAGAATTCAGCACGGGATCGGCGCGGATCTCCTCGAACTTACTCTGCGCCTTGGCGATGTCACCTTGGTGGTAATAACACATCGCCAGCAGCTCGTGCGGAAAGTAGGTCTCAGGGCGTGAGTCGACGCATGTCTCCAGTTCTTTCCGGGCATTCATGAAATCACGCCCGAGGTAGTAACCCACCCCTTCGTAATAGGCGGACCGTGTGCGGAAATTGTTGTACGCGCCCTTGGCGAAGGGCAGCAGGATCAGCAGGCAGATGATTCCCGCAGCCAGCTCCAAGGCGGAGACCCGGTTCAGCTTGATTCCCGTCGCTTTCATTTCCCCCCCGACTTGAGGGCCACGTCACTGGTGATCTTGCCAATGATCGACCGCTCCATGATGGGCCCCAGATGGCGACTGTCACACATTTTCAGCGAGAGTCGGTGTCGGGAGCCGAGACGTTTGTCGATCAGCAGGTAGACGTATCCCCGCGGAATGACCATCTCCTCCAGGTTGAACTCCAGCCGGCTCTTTTTGCTCTGATACCGAGCCTCGGAGATCTTTCGACCGTTGATGAACATTTCGCCCTTCTCGACCTTGATCCTCTGGCCGCTGAAGCCGACGACCCGCCCCATGAATATGATCCCCTGGCGGTCCACGCCGCTGCGATACAGACGAAACGCGACAGGGTCGCCCGACTCGAGCCCGGTATCATTCGAATGGATCGTTGGATTCATCCACAGCATCGTCTCCGGCTTGTAGTTCGGCTCCATCTGACGGTTCTGGCGCGGGATGGTGCGGCACGAGCATTCATTGAAGAAATACAAACTCGTCCAGAGGCCCACTAACATGAAGGCGAATTTCACGTAGCGGAAATATCGCCATAGGACATCGGAGAGGGTTTCGGTAGAGGACACCTGGATCTCCCGCATTGGGTGGCATTTGCCGCAAATCCTGACAGCGAACGGGCATCCTAATGTTCGGCTCCCGTACTGTCAACGGCTTACCCTTCCCGGACAGCCAGGCTTGACGGTTTCGTTCAATTGCCTAGAATAGCTTTGCGCTGCGTTTTGTCCGCTGGACGCTCAGATCCTCGCACAACAGGCCTCGGCCAGAATGACTCAATTACTATAATGAAGCCACATCTGATCTGGTGGGCCGCCGTCAGTCTCATCGGACTGCTCGTCCTTTCACCCGCCTGGAGTCAACAGGACGCCGGCAAACTCCGGCAGGCACTGTTCAACGAAAAGGAACCCGGCAAGCAGGCCGTCTATGCCGGGCGTCTGCTCGAGAAATACCCGGATGTGGTCAAGGAGATCCTCAAGTCCGAAGCGCGCAAGGACGTGATCGAGGCCGTGCTGGCCAATCTGGACAAGAAGCCGGACTTTCTGGGGCCACTCTTCCGACTATACGAGCGGATGCAGCCCGACGGCCGCATCCGCCAGAAGGTGATCGGCACGCTCGAAACCCTCGACAGCTCGAAGGTCGAGGCGCACCTGATCGGCATTGCCAACAATGGCATCCAGCCGGACGGCAGTCGGCACGCAGCCATTCGTGGCCTGGGCGAACTCAAGGCGTACCAGAAAATCGGCGAACTCCTGGGGATCTACAAGAAGGAAAAAACCAAGTTCGGCAAGTCGATTCTCAACTCGCTGACAGAGATGACTCGGCTGAGCTACGGCGCCGATGTCGGGGCCTGGGAGACGCTCTGGGGCGACATCCGGGGAAAGCCAACGACAACGGTGCTCTCGGTATTTCTGGAACGCCTCCATGCACTTCGGCTGAAAGATCTCGAGTCGGACACGCAGGAGATCAAGAAGCTGATCGACCCGAAGAACCTGAAGCAGAACCTGCTGGCCATGCAGGGGCGGCTACCCGGGGTTCGCGAGTATGCCATCGCCAATCTCACCGCGCTGGGCGACAAGCAAGTCGCCCAGGCCTTTCTCAAGCTGCTGCCCCACGAGAAAGACGTCAAGGTGCTGGCCGCGCTGCTGACCGGCATCGGTCAGCTCGGCGTCACACAAGCCGGTCCACTCCTCTTGCAGGTCGCGGAGCGTGTCCGCACGGCCAACAACCCCCACCCGTTCTCGATCGAGGAGAAGCGCACGCTCTATGCCCGGATAGCGGTCGCGCTGGGCAAGATCCGCTTTGCCAAGAGCGTGACGCAGCTCGAGAAGTGGCTCTTCTGGTCCCAGGCCAATCCGACGTTGAAGATGGCCAGCATCGAAGCGCTCGGCTCGATCGGTGGACCGCTAGCATACAAACCGCTGGCGACGATCCTTGCCACCGGTAAGGTTCAGACAAAGGTTCTCGAGACAGCAGCAGAAGCGCTGGGAGGTTTCCGACAGGCCTCAGGCATCCTGATCAAGGCACTGGCCAGCACGCATACTGAAGTGCGGGCGGCGGCCGCCAATAGCCTGGACAAGATCGCCCCCATGCTCAAGGCACGGCAGCGCAAGGCCGTCGCCGCGGCACTGACCACGCGCCTGACTGCAGCCAGTCAGGTCGAGAGAGAACCGCGAGTGCGCAGCCTGATGATCGTTGCGCTGGGCAAGTACCCTGACACTCACAAGACGCTGGCTAACCTGTTGGTCACCGAGAAAGACTCTCTGTGCCGGCTCTCGGCCGCAGAAGCTCTGGTCAAGCACGGCTGGAACGACCAGACACTGAGCAGCCTGATAAAGGCCCTCGAGGACAAGGACACACAGGTCCGTGCGGCGGCATTCAAGGGACTGCGCACCCTGGCTCCAGGCACCAAGCTGAAAGAACTGGCGGGAGCCTGGTTCGACGCGGGAAAATACTCGAGCTACTGCCTGACGATCTTCGCCCAGCGACTGGCCGAGCTGAACCAGAAGCCCACGCCACAGACGGCCCCACAACGTGAGGCCCTGGCAAAACGGGTCGCTCGCTGCCACTACCGCCTTGGGCAGCTGCCCCAAGCCCGGCCGCTGTACGACAAGCACTTTGCCCAATCAAGCGACCAGCAGGTGCTTTACGAGTTCGCCAACATCCTCTCCAGCACCAAGATCCCAGAGGATCAACAGCAGGCCCTGACCCGCCTGTCGACCATCCCCCCACCGGCCAAGAAGGACGTGCCGCATCTCCACTGGCAGGTCGCCCTGCTCCGGGAACAGTTGAGTGCCTCGCTCAGCAAACCCGAGGTAGTGCTTGCCAGTATCGAGAAGCTTGGGACAATCGACCCCGGCTTCGGTGGGCTAAAGAAGGCATTCGTCAAGTTGGAGAAGGTGCTTCGCGCAAAGCTGAAGCAGCCCCCGAAGAAACCCGAAAAGAAGACGCCCAGGAAACAACCCGGCGACGCCGGAAAGGGCGCAGGGGCTAAACAACAGGGGAAGTAAGCCTGCCATGTGGCACTCCAGCTTGCTGGACCTGATCGGCAATACGCCACTGGTCCAACTCAACAACACCACCGAAGGACTGGCGCCCACGATCCTGGCCAAGGTCGAGTACTTCAACCCAGGCGGGAGCGTAAAGGATCGCATCGGCATCAAGATGATCGACGCCGCAGAAGCGGCGGGCATCCTCGAACCCGGGGGCACCATCATCGAGGCGACCAGTGGTAACACCGGCCTCGGGCTCGCGATCGTCGCCGCACTGCGCAGTTATCGCTGCATATTCACTATCCCGGACAAACAGAGCCGTGAGAAGGTCAGCCTGCTCAAAGCGTTTGGCGCGGAGGTCCTGGTCTGCCCCACAGCTGTCTCGCCGCAGGACTCGCAGAGCTACTACTCGGTGGCCCAGCGCCTATCGGAGGAGATACCGAACTCGTTCTATCCCAATCAGCACTACAACCCGAACAACCCGCAAGCGCACTACGAAACGACGGGCCCCGAAATCTGGGAGCAGACCGAAGGCAAGATCACTCACTTCGTCTGTGGCCTGGGGACGGGAGGGACCGTGACGGGCGTCGGGCGTTACCTCAAAGAACAGAACCCGGACATCCAGGTGATCGGTGTCGATCCGGTGGGCTCGCTATACCTCGAGTATTTCAATACCGGCAAGCTGGGAGAGGCCCAAACATACAAGGTAGAGGGAATCGGTGAGGACATCATTCCTGGCACGATCGACTTCCAGTACATCGACGAGGTCATCCCGGTCTCCGACAAGGAGTCCTTTCTCGCAGCGCGACAGCTGTGTC
>CAZANL010000274.1:4754-6508 GCA_964486115.1 uncultured Planctomycetota bacterium | reverse complement strand
GCTCCTCATAGACACGTCCGCGGGAGTCACCACTACGCATCGCGTAGCCAGCCAGCTCTCGATCTTCGCGCTCCTCCAGCGATTCTCTCGTCAGGATGCCGTGCGTCGTCATTTGTCCTCCAGCAGCTTCTTCCAGGCCTCTTTCACGAGCCAATCTCGAAAAATCGGATCTCGACCGAGCATTTTTCGAAACCGGGCGCTCAGCTGAATAGCCTGTCGAAGCGACTCGAGCGCCTGCGGTTCTTCCTTTCGCATCGCATGTAGCCGGGCCTTGAGATAGTGACTCCAGCCCAGCTTCGGCGACAGCCTCAGCGACCGCTCGACCTGACGTGCAGCGACGTCCAGCTTACCCTGCCGCAGCGACCGATCCGCCTTGACCAGATAGACCCAGCCCAGCTTGATCCTGAAGATCCGAGACAGCTCCGCCACTGGGGTCGCATGGTCGTCGACCCGCAGATCGATGTAGCGATCATCATAACCACCATAACCCTAACCCTTACGGACCACCAAGAGCGCCGCCGACTGCCGGCCGCGGCTGTCGCCACCCGCCTTCTGCCCCGCCTGCAAGGCCGCCATCAGGCGCTCCGCCAATTCCCCCCGAGTCACCGTGAAAACCCGGTCCATCGCGACCACGACCTTTTCACCCGCTAGAATGTTGCCCTGACAGCTATGATGCTTGCCGGTCTTCGAACCGGCCCAGGCCATGCACTTGACTCCCGTGTGAACCGCGACGCCCCCCCGAAGATCCACGATCGCCAGCTGACGCTGAGCCGCCTCGCTGTCGGATTCGATCAGCGAATCGAGTGTCTCGCGAGCCGATTTCCCCTGTCCCAACAAGGCCAAGCCCCGCGGACCGAAGGTCGTGTTGGCCCACGCCTGCGTCGCTATCGCCCCTCGCCCCGACCGGGCCCATGGAACGACAGTTCCGACAGCCATGACTTTCGAAGAGACGGCCACACCCAGATCGCCGTTGGTCGGATCGTATGCCACGATCGAGAAGGTCGCCACGTTCTGATTCCCTGAGTCCTCTCCATCCGCGTGCACCGCTACCAGACAGACCAGACCCAGCACCAGCAGCCAAGCAGAGCAACACCACCTCTTCATCGAGAGTCATCCTCCGGAAATCAGCCCTGAAAAACACATGATACCGCAGGCCGAGCCCACCCACCGGAACTACTTCGGATTGTGTGGTTTCGGCTGTTCGATCGCCCCCCTCCGCGGCTTGACAGGCTCACCGGTCACCGTATACTCAGGTGACCTCTCAGACCGCTCGGTGTGTCCAGACAGGAGACGGACAGATTTCACACTTCATCATGGATAACTGCATCGGGTGCACAGCCTGCGCCACGGTGTGTCCACAGGACTGCATCTTCGGTGGTAAGGAAGAACTGCACGTGATCCATCCGGAGTGGTGCATCGATTGCTCCTGCTGCGGTAACGTCTGCCCGGTTGCTGCCATCACCGACCACCGCGACAATGTGGCGGACAAGATGAAGATGACCCAGCGGCAGAAGGCGATCGTCTATCCGGAGGACTGCACCGGCTGTATCTATTGCAAATGGGTGTGTCCCGAGAATGCGATCGCGATGATTCCATCGAGCAGGCCCGGCGACTTCTACGACATCGCATTCGTCGACCACATCATCAACAGCGAGGGGGATAAAGTCGCACTCCGACAAGTCTTGGATGTCCTGCCCAGTGAGGCCAGCAACGGGCAGAAGCAGATCACGATCGACATGGCGGTTTCGAGCTTG
>CAZANL010000274.1:3766-4744 GCA_964486115.1 uncultured Planctomycetota bacterium | reverse complement strand
GCTGCGGACTCTGTGAGGAACAATGCATCAAGAGCGCGATTGTGATCCCAGGCCATGAATTTCCGAGCGATATCCCAACCGCGTTTCAGCTCGGAGCGGTTGCCAGCAAATAGCGCCGGCCCCACAGCAAACTGCGCCGCCACACGATCCGATCAACAGCCGGAGGGCGCCCGAGCCACCTGGAGTTCATGCCCGATCAGCCCCGCACTGATCCGTGCGATCCGCCGCAGATCCCGCCAGCAGATGTGCACTCTCAGCGTCCGGCCCGCCATCCAGCATCCCCCAGACCGAGGAGTCGGAGGCAACCCACTCAAATGAAGCGTCAGGCCGGATTCCGCAAACCCACACTTCTCGCTGCCTGTGCGCTGGCGCTCGGGCTGTTCGGGGCCAGAGGCGCTCTCGCTGAAGACCTCGAGATCACCAAAGCCGACATCTCGGTCACACCGAACAAGGATGCCCAGGGCAGCTCAACCAGCATCCACATCCGTGGAAAGGCCAAGCTACCCGACGGCACGATGCTCTGGCTACGCGTGATCTATCGCCCCTACAAGATACCGTTCATGCGTCATCGAGTGCTGGTCCACGACGGCACGTTCAGTGCCACGATGGGACCCTACGAACAGCCACTGTTCCCTGATCGCTACGACATCGGGGTTTCGTTCTACCCCGACCGGCAGCCCCGCGCGGTCCAGGACCAGATGGCCGGACGTAGCGCACTGAAGTCGCAGCTGACATACGCCCACCAGCTGGACAAGGCGGCCGCCGCACGCATCGAGACCGTCAAGTTGACGGCCAAGATGGTCAACACACTGGACAGCTTGTCCCGCGGCATGTGCAAGCGAATCGTCACGCTCCGCACCCGCGAGAAGAACAAGAAGCTGCCCCGGGGAGAGGAGTTGAAGGCCTGGGTCAAGTGGGGCAACCTCTGGGACCTGAAGTACGACGGCATCCGAAAAGAGAACGACGAGCGACGGGACA
>CAZANL010000274.1:0-3756 GCA_964486115.1 uncultured Planctomycetota bacterium | reverse complement strand
CTACCTACTACCATTCGTCCGGACCGAAAAAGCCCTGGTGCGGGTGATCAACTACCTGATGGACTTCCAGTACGAGTACAAGAATCTGCTCGACAAGGAAGACGGGTTCCGAATGACCCGCAACGTCAAGACCATGGCAATGCTGGTCTTCCAGGCGAGGGGCTGGTTCCGCTACGAAAAGATCCTCCTTTCCGCCAGACCGGGACCGGAGATCCGCAACGAGATCATCCAGCTGGCCAAGAAGTACATCGACGCTGCCAGAGAGCCGCTGCCGACGGCAGAGCAGGTCGACGCCGCGCTGGCCAAGGTTGGCCGCAGCGCAACTGACAGTCGACGGCTGGCGCTATATCAACTGCTGCTGGCCCGACACGATCGCGCCCAGGAGCTGACCCAGTTCTTCGCCACTCCCGAGTCTCGCAAGAACTGGATTCGTGTGACCAATCGCTGGCTCCTGGATTTGCGCAACGCAGACTGGACCATTCAGCAGGAAGCTCCTCTAACTCTCGCCGGCGTCCCTGGACTCAGTCCGCTGGTCGCCCGACTGCAGCTTGCCGACCTACGCCTGCTGGCCCGCATGGGCCAGAGCGGCAACTATTTTGCGGTGCTTCCCGACGGCACGATCCCCGCGATGCCAACGGACGCCGCGCTGACCGAAGAACTGCTCCAGCGCTACGGACTGGCCAAGATCCACCGTCAGGCAATCCGCCATCAGATGATCCACCTGGCCGACCTGATCAAGTCTCTGGCTGAGCGGACCAGGGCCGAGGTGAAGACCAAGGCCTTCGATGAACACGAATGGGACCAGTGGTCCCAGGTCTTCGATTCCAAGCTCCTCCAGGTGAGTATCTTCGAACTGGACCCGCTCGGCTCGCTCAGCACGCTGAAAAAAACGCTAGAGACCTTCGCCAAGCGCCTGATGGAGCTCCGGCTGATGACCACGCGTGTGATGATGCTCAAGGTGGAACTCGAACGATCCCTGAGCAAGGGCACCCAGAGCCCCGCGATCGCCATCACGCTGAAGAAGCTCTCGGCGCTGGAACAAGAAGCACGCAATTTTTCGGGGAGACTCAAGTGAAAAACAAGACAGCAACGATGCTGGCGCTGGCCGTTTTCCTCTTCCCCGCTTGCCGAGGTTTCGAGCGCAGCATGTCCCAGAGATGGGAAGAAAACAGGAGCCCAACCGAGGTTTACTACGAAAACCCACGAGAGGAAAACTCCGACAAGGGTGAGGAACTAGGGGACGAGTTGAAAAGGCATAACGCAGTCGAAGCCTACGCCGCTGCGAACCGAGCCTTCAATGAAGGGGATCTCAAGCTCACCCGCCAGCTCCTGCTCAAGACGCTTCAGATCGACCCCTCCCACGCCAAGGCCCGCACCAGGCTGACCCAGATCGAGAAACAGATGAGGGCCAGCGGTCAGGCCCTGATGTCCGATGAGGAGCAGATCGCCCAGCAGAAAGCGCGGGTCGAGATCCGCCTCCGGATGAAGTCCGCGGCCTCGCTGCTACGCAGAAGGAAGTTCCGCGGAGCCAACCAGGAATACCAACTCGCACTGCGCTCCACCAACCAGCTTCCCGACGGGCTCCAGCGCGCCTGCCTGCAGTTCCGCATCCGAGCGCTGCAACAGTTCGCCCGGCAGCTGGCTGCCGAGGCTGGCTATCGGATCAACGGCTAGCTCCCCACGGTTCGAGTTGGGGCATTCGCCGGCCCACTGTGGGCGCTCCTCCAGGGAAGACGTTATCTGATCTTCATCTGCTTCTGACAGCTGTAGATCTCTCGCTGGCAGATCGCGATCTTGTCTTCGATCGAGGGCCGGGAATCCGCCGCGTAGGCCGCCTCGTACTTGACCTGCGCCTTCTTGAACAAATCCCACGCGGGTCGCAGATGCTTGTAATAGTCGGGCTGATCGGGAAAGCTCATCCGATATTCCTTCATCGCCAGGGCGTAGAGCCGATCCCCCTCCTTGAGCAAGGTGCGAGCGCTGGCGTTGTTGGTCTTGACCTCTTTCGGGGCGAGTTTCTTCTCCAGCCGCGCGATGACCTTCTTCTCTTCCTGCAGTTCCGGCGCTTGACCGCCGGCGCGACTCAAGGCGGATAGCTCGCTGGCAATCGTGGTATCCGGATAAAACGATACGATCTTCTCGTAGAGCGCCTGCTTCTGCTCCGTCTCGCCGCTCTGAACGAATGCCAGGTACCGCTGGTACAGAATCGAGGCCTTGGCCTCGAACAACTCCTCGAAGAAGCCCCGCAGCTTGATCTTTGACTGCGTCGCATCCTTGCGCTGCTCCTGCTCCGCCTGCTCGACGGTCACCCGGATCTTGGACCGCATGTCCCGTTCGACGCAATATTTGATCACGACGAGAAACGCACGCGGACCGCCCCCGGACGCCTGACCCACCATCGCCTCGTATTTGGCCATGTCGCGAGCTTGAAGCTCGTCGGCGGGAATCACTCGCTGACTGAGGATCGCGGCCACCCTGGCGGCGGACCTGATCCCTTTCCAGACATAGCGGATCTGCTCGTCGTCCTTGCTGGTAATGCGCACCTCGAGCGTCCGCCCGTCGATCATCTTCAACTCGGTAGTGTCCCCATGCAAGCGGCCATCGAGCCGATAGTCCTTGGTCAGCACGAAGTGCTGAAAGGAGCGCTTGCGAAGTCCTTGCAGCTGCTGCTCAGCCTCGAGGCTGATCCGGGGTCCATCACGCAAGAACTGGTCGACGTGCTGCCGGGCCAGCTTGAACTGCCCTTGATCGAACTGACCCTTGGCCTCTCTGTAGACCGTCTGAGCTTTCTCGTTGGCCTTCGGATCGATCTTGCGCGCTGTGGTCCGTTCACCCTTTTTGCCACCCTCCGGGTCGCGGACTTCGGCCACCGACTTCTTCTCGCCACGTGGGGAACTGCTGCTGATCGCCCCAGCCTTCTTCTTGATCCTGGTCAGCGCCTTACGCCCCTTGCTGGCCGCCTTCTCGACTTCCTCGGCGACGTCGACCTTGCCAGACTTGTGCAAGGCGACGACTCCGCCGCCGATGACTGCCAGCAAGATCAGAATCAGCGGGAGCTTGCTCTTTTTGTGCCGGTGCCGGATCGGGCGCTCCCGCTCCGGACGAGCTTTCCTGTTGGACATCTGGTTGTTTACCCCTCGTCAATCGAACCGACCGCTCGTGAAGCCGACTAGTATAGGGCCTAGCGCTGGTAGCGGTCCAGAAACTGCACGGCGAAATCGTCAAAGGAGCCGGCCAGGATTGCCTCACGCGCTTGCCGCATCAGCCGCTGAAAAAAGGCCAGATTGTGGACCGATACCAGGATCGGGCCGAGCATCTCCTTGGACTGCAAGAAGTGACGGATCGCGCCTCGGGAATGAACCGCGCATGCCGGACACGCACATCCGACTTCGATCGGATCTCGGTCCTCACGGAAGACCGCGTTCTTCAGATTGATCGGACCGTCCGGCGTGAACGCCTGACCGGTCCGCCCATTTCGAGTAGGCAGGACGCAGTCGAACATGTCCACCCCGCAGCCGATCGCGGCCAACAGATCTTCGGGCGGGCCGACACCCATCAGATAGCGCGGCCGGTCGCTCGGCAGTAGCTCGTCTGTCAACTCCAGCAGAGAGTAGGTCTGCTCCTTTGACTCCCCTACCGAGAGCCCACCGATCGCATAGCCCCCGAAACCGATGCGCCGCAACTCGGCCGCGCATTCTCGGCGGAGCGACTCGTACAGTGCGCCCTGAACGATACCGAACAGCAGCTGACGCCCGT
>CAZANL010000273.1:0-6532 GCA_964486115.1 uncultured Planctomycetota bacterium | reverse complement strand
CTTACATGTCGGATCCGGGCTACGCGCCCGACATGCGCTTCGAGCAACTGGCGTGGGCGCAGCGCTCGCGCCAGGCGACGCAGACGCGCAGGTCCACTCCGCGGCCGGGTCCGATCGTGCGCTGGGTCAACCGGGTCAAGGCCAAGCGGGAGATCAAGCGGGCCGAGAGGCAGCTGACCACGCGGGCCAAGGTGGACGAATTGCTGGACAAGATCACCGCCGAGGGTATCAGCAGCCTGAGCGACGAGGAGAAGGCCTATCTCAAGGAGGCCAGCCAGCAGTATCAGGGCAGCGCCAACCCGCCGCCGTGAAGAGTCGAGTCCAGGCCGCGCTTTTCCGCGAGAGCCAAGATCTGGCTCGGCATGCTGGTCGTGGGCTTGGTCGCTGCCGGCATCTACTTCAAGCTCCCGGACTGGCGGCGCGACACCTTGCTCAGCCGTTACCGGCTCGGCGCTGACGAGTCTGCAGAGGAGTTCCAGCGGGGGCACTTTCACTTTGTCTGCGCCCAGGCATCGAGGCCGCAGGCCGAGGAGCTGGCCAGCGGTCTGGAGCGGTACGTCGAGGGGCTCATCGGGACCTTTGGCGCGCCGCTGAAGATCGAACCCGAGACGGACCCGGTCACGCTGTACCTGTTTGAGAGCGGCGATCAACTTCGTGACGAGTATCAACGGCGGTATCGCGCTTCGTTGAGCAACAACGGTGGGTTCTACAACCCGCTGCTCGGAGAGATCGTCATCGTTGCGGGGGAGCAGCTCTCGGCGAGCGCGTTTCACGAGGTGGGGCACATGGTGCTCGACCGCTGGGTCGTTGGCAAGCGCGGTCGCTGGACCCGCTGGCTCGACGAGGGGCTGGCAACCTACTTCGAGAAGGTGGTGGAGCAGCAGGGCCGGCTGAAATGGGGCGACCTGGACCCTCAGGCCCTGCGGGAAGGCAAGTCACTGATCGCCAACCAGCGCTGGCTGACCGTCGATGAGCTGGGACAGGCGACCGAGGGCGATTTCCGCCGCAGGGAGAATTCACGGTACTACACGCAGAGCTACTTGTTGGTTCACTTTCTGCTTCATGCCGGCCAAGGCGCCTATCGGGATGGCTTCCTGCGCTACTACGACCTGGAGCGGCTAGGTGATTTGGGCCGCACGTCGCCGGCTCGCCTGGCCGGAGCGCTCTCGATGTCCAGTGCGCAGCTGGACAGAAGCTGGCGGGCCTATGTGCTGGGACAGGACGAATAGCCTCTCGGCGCAGGGGCACGAGGAGCTCCACAGATCAGCTGTGCAATCAGTCAGGATGACTGGCCGGGACCGGCGTTGAGCCGGGCAGCTGGTGTGTCAGGCCGAGGCATGCACGTCTGACGGCTTGAGCGGGCCGCCGCCGCTGGCCTCGATGTCCTCCATGATCATCTTCGCTACCTTGTCCCCTTCGTGAATGGCCAGGTTGGTGCCGCGGTCCATCGGGAAGATCTGGGAGAAGTTGGCCAGGTAGAGCCCCTCGACCGACGAGCGGTAAGGCGGGATGCAGTCCTCGTACCCCACCCCGACGATGTGCTGCGACCAGTTGAACTTGAAGACGTGCTGCTCGAGCAGCTGCGAGCGGTCGAAGTTGGGGAACATCTTCTGCAGGTGCTCGTACCACAGGTCCTTGAGTTGCTCGTCGTCCATCTCGAAGTAGGGATGGTCGTGTGGCACGTAGTCGGCGAGGTAGTAAATGTTCTTGCCGGCGAAGTCCGCTTTGTCACGCAGCCGAGTCAGGTTGATCAACACCAGGAAGGGCCACTCCATCTCGCTGATGTTGTGCCAGTAGTATGGCGTGATCTCCTGGTCAGATGAAAAGACCAGCAAGACCGCGCTGAGGTAATCGATGCTGCGCATGTTCTTCAGCTCGGTGGGGCAGGCGTCCGGGTTGTCCTGGATCAGGTTGGCGAACACCGGCGAGGGCCCCGCGAAAAGGACACGGTCGAACTCCTCCTCCGTGCCACCGATCGAGACCGAGATCTTGCCCGTCTCGGGGTCCCTCAGCAGCCGGCTGACCCGAGAATTCTTACGGATGACCGCCCCGGTTTGTTCGATACGGTCAACGATGGCCTGGGTCAGCTTGTGGAATCCGCCCTTGATCTGTCCCAGCCTCTCCGTCTTGTCCCCGGGCTGCTTGGCGTCAGCCCGCTGCTGGATCCGTCCCCAGAGCCACTGCATCGAGATGGTCTGCCAGTACTTGTCGAACTTGCCCTTGAGCAGCGGAGCCCAGATGATCCGGGTCACACCTTTACCGGCCCATTTTCGCAGCCAGTCGTACGCGGTGATGCGTGACAGCTTGCGCCAGCCCTTGCGGGTGAACTGCAGCAGCAGCACGACGACACCGGCGCGAATCCGGTCGATGAAGTTGAGCGGCTTGAACTTGATCAGATCGATCGCGTTGTTGAACGGGTAGATCTTGCCCTGGTGGTAGCAGCAGACCGAGCTCTCGTTGAAGTCAAGACTGTTCGGCAGCCCCATCTCCTCGAGGAAGCCGGTGATGTGTGCATCGGTCGGGTAGAGGAAGTGGTATGCTTTCTCGACGTGGATGCCGTGCATCGTAAAGTCGCTGGCCAGCCCGCCGATATCATTGCTCGCCTCGATCAGGGTCGTGTCATAACCAGCTTGGCCCAAGCGGAGGGTTGCGACGAGGCCGGTGTAGCCGGCACCGATCACCGCGATCTTCATGGTATTGTTCCCAGTTCGTTGGTCAGGGAGGGTACTCTAACAGTCGACTTTGGGCTGTCAAGCACAGGGAGCGCAGGAGCAGCATGGTGTACAGCGGAGAGGCCAATGCCGCTCTCACCGGATTTGGGTAGCCGCCCTGAACGTACTGCAGCATTACGCTCCGCTCGACGGACGAAGGTGTCTGACGTAGGAGAGATCGGAGTGCTCTAGGCCTGCCGAACCGGTGTCGGCCGAGAATTGGTCGACCGGCTGCGCGAAGCGCGTGAGCGGGCCATTCCATTTCGAGCTTGGGGGCGGCCGGTTGTCGCTTTACGGAAACCGAGATGTCGAGTACCCGACAGGCCTCTTTGGGTCCCAGCCGCAGCGTCAACTCGCCTCGATCATCGCTTGCACTCGACCCAGCATCGTACCTCGTGCTCGGGGCGCAGCAGATCGAGGGGTGGAGGCTCGGTTTCGCAGCGTGGCTCCTGGGTCAGCGGGCACCGGGCACGATAGACGCAGCCGCCAGCCAGGTCGGCGCAAAGAGCGGTGGGGTCATCTCTGCCGGCGTAGGTGCTGGCCAGCAGATCGGTATACGGGTGGTGCGGATCTTGGCCACCGAGCACGTCAGGAGCCTTCCCCTGCTCGACGATCGATCCGCGGAACAGTACGGCTACACGGTCGGCGAGATGGCCGATCAGGTCGATCTGATGGGTGAACAGCACCAGTGATCGGCCTGAAGCCGGGATACGCGCCAGCAGGTCGATTATCCGACGACGCAGGCGCAGGTCGAGCTTGGAGACCGGCTCGTCAGCCAACACGATCTGGCATGGGAGGGCCAGCGCCATCGCCACCAGCACACGCTGACACATGCCGGTCGAGAGTTCGTGGGGATAGCGGTCGACGAGATCAGGGCTGAGGGAGACCTCTTCGAGCAACTCGCCCGCGGTGCGTGCCCCGTCCAGGCACTCGTTCAGCTGTCGACCCACGGTCAAGTAGGGATTGAGGGCGCTGCGCGGATCCTGAGCGATGAAGAATATGCGGGAGCCGCGCAAGTGGCGAAGCCGCTTCTGGTACACGCCTTGCCAGTGGCGGAACAAGAATCGACGCCAGTGGCGTTCGACGGGGAACTCTTGATGGGGGAAGTCTCGCAGGATGGGGTGCCCACCGAAGTTGAAGGTCCCGCCAGTGACGCCAGGTGCGCCGCGAACCAGACCGATCAAGGCTCGGGCCAGTGTGCTCTTTCCCCCGCCCGATTCGCCGGTGATTCCCAGGCATTCTCCGGGTCGGATGTCGACATCGATCCCGTCCAGCGCAGTCACCAGGCGATGCGAACCGGGGTCGTAGAAGTGGGCTTTCAGATCCCGCACGGTGTATAGGGGCGTACTCATCCCTGATCGGTGGTGAAGAGGGCGCGCAGCCCGTCTCCCCAGAGGGCGAAGGTTACGGTGAACAGAGCGACGAGCCCCAATGGCGCGTAGAGGACCCACGGATTCCAGATCCCTCCGCTGTATGCGCGCGCTTCGGTGATCCCATGGTAGGCCAGGCTGCCCCAGGTCATCAGGTCTTCTTCCACCTGATAGTATTTCAGATAGCTCAGCGTGAGGTCCATCATCAGGATGTATCCCAGCACCAGCGATCCCTGGACGAAGATCGGGCCGCGGCAGTTGTTCCACAACACGTGCAGTCCCAGAACCCGGGCCGGGCTGGAGCCGAGGGCCTGCTGGGCTTCGATGAATCCCTCGGAGGCGATCCGGCGGGTGCGATCACGAACCGCGTAGAACACCTGTGGAGTGAAGGTCAACCCGACCAGTGGAAGCAGCTTGGTCAGATAGTCCGTGTCGACCCGAATGGCCCACATCGCGGCGAGGATCAGGATCAGCTTCGGCAGCGACTCCAGGAGGTCGATCATCGCGCCAGCCAGGGAGGGCAGCGCTCCGCCTCTGGCCCAGGCAACCCAGACGCCGAGCAGCGTGCCGAAGGTGATCGGTAGCAGTAGAGCCTGGATCACTGGCAGCAACATGTTGCGGCCAGCCAGGATCAAGGCGCTCAGCAAATCTCGCCCCATCTGGTCTCGCCCCAGGTAGCTGCCCTGCGACCAGTCCGGTTTGGCGAACTTCTGGGTCAGATCGAGTTCCAGCGCTTGGGGCATCCAGCCCGATACGCAGGCGGCAAGGACCGCCAGTGTGGCCAGGGACAGCAGTAAGCAGAGCCCCAGCTGACCCCAGGCGAACGCGCCCAGGCCGAGATGCTCGCTGAGCCGGTCCCGACACCGGCGACCCAGCTGACGGACGCTGGCCAAGAAGATGCTCGGCATTATGGCCAGCAGCCGGAGTCCAGCCAGTGGACGTCCCCGCAGGAACCACCCAGCCAGCGAGTCCCCGGTCGAGGTTTTCGCCGACGCGCCTTCGCGGGGGTCCAGCAGGCCGCCTATCAGCCTTTCGGTCGCGCTCATGGCGCGCACCAGCAACAGACCGAAGGCAGTGACCCAGAAGAGGATCGCCGCGTCCCCCTTGTTTTCGATCGCGCTGAAGACCAGGTTGGAAAGGCCATATTGAGGGATGGTGAAGATCCTCTCGACGACGATGGTAGCTCCCAGCAGGTAGGGGATCCTCGGCCGGATCGTCGAGATCACGCTGGCCAGCAGCGGTTTCCAGTAGTGGGTCCAAGGAGGCACGCCCTTGGCTCGCGCCGTGTCCAGGTAGGGCGTTCGGAGCTCGCGGGTCAGCTCGGTGTAGATCTGTGCCGCCATCGTGCCGAGGGTGAGCTCGGTCACCGCCAGGACCACAATCGGCAACAGGAGATGGTTCGAGTACTGCTGGAGGAATGCGCCGGCGGCGACCATCGGTATGGCCGAGACCAGGGTGACCAGGAAGCGGCTGAGGCGGACCGATCGGTAGAGGGCGGCCGTCGAGCCGATCAACATGGCCAGCGGCACCGAGATCGCCAGGCTGCCGAAGATGAGTGTGCAGGAGAGTCCGGCTGCTCCCTTGAAGCGGTCCCAGATCGGATTTCCCTGTGCGTCGTGGGTCAGGTCGCCGAGGAACGACAGGATGCCCCATCGGCCTGTCCGTCGGGCGTCGAGCAAGCCGGTCAGCAGCCAGAGGCTGAGCAGCATCAGAGCGAACAGCAGCAGGGTTTCCAGCAGCTCGCGCAGCGCGATTCGGGACAGCCGGCGCGTCAGGGAGCCGCGGCTGGCAGTCATGGGGTGGAATAATACCGACAATTTAGGCTGTGACGCCATAGAATATGGACGCAACAAATCCACCTGGTATGAGCCAAGCAGAGCATGTTGAAGCGGGTCGATCCTTCGGGAAGCTGGTAACCGAAAAGGGTCTGGCCACGCCAGACGAGGTAGAGCGCTGCCTCAAGATCCAGATCAAAAACTCCCATTCGGGTGTTTTCATCCGGCTGGGAGAGATCTTGGTTGCCGAGGGACTGCTTTCAACGGAGCAGGTCCAAGAACTGCTCGCCCTGCAGCAGGTCAAGATCCTCATCTGTGCCAAGTGCCTGACCAAGTACAACGTCGAGGGCTGGAAGGCGGGTTCGGCAGCCCGCTGCAAGCGGTGTGGTGCCGCCCTGGTCGAACCCAGCCAGCTCTCCAGCCTGTCGGTCGAGGATCAGATCGGCGATGAGTCGCCCGGAGTCACCGAGATCGGGATCATGGGGCACGACTCGCGTGTTTTCGGTGCTTACGAGATCCTCGGTGAGATTTCTCGGGGCGGCATGGGCATCGTCTACAAGGCGCGCCAGCACGAGCTGGGCCGGATCGTGGCGCTCAAGATTCTGCTCGCGGGCGGAGAGTCGCTGGATCAGGACATCCAGCGGTTTCAGCGCGAGGCTCGGGCGGTGGCGCGGCT
>CAZANL010000272.1:0-6555 GCA_964486115.1 uncultured Planctomycetota bacterium | reverse complement strand
GCAAGCGAATCAACAAGATGCTCGACGATTTGCTCGGCGACGGAAAAAAAAGTACACGCAAGCCCAAGGTGGTCCGGAAGAGGACCGGCAAGCGCGGCTATCTGGGCGTGGGCCTGACTCCGCTGACCGAGACGCTACGGCATCAGCTGTCCCTGCCCGAGGGCACGGGAGTGCTGGTCAGCCAGGTGGTCAAGGGTTCGCCGGCGGCTAGCGCGGGTCTGCGGCAATACGACGTCATCCTGAGCATGGGCGACGCCAAAATCGCCAGCTTGTCGGACGTGCGCAAGGTGCTCGGTCAGGTCGCGCCTGGCGCCAAGGTGACCGCTCAGGTCCTGCGCGGTGGCAAGAAGCGCAAGATCACCGTGGTGCTCGGAGCGCCGCCGAAGCAGGGGTTCAAATAGACGTTTACCGGAGGAGTAGTAGTGAGGCGAAGCTGCATCGGTTGTTCTATCGGCTATAATGTGGTGGTCCCGCGGGCAACGGCCCGCACTGTGCCCCCCAACGAACAACGATGTCATCCGCGCCTCACGATCAGACGGCAGTCGACCAGAGCCGTGACAATGGGGCGGAGCCCGACCGAGAGGTCGAACTGCTCCGCTCCTGCCAGCAGGGAGACCAGCAGGCATACACGGAGTTGGTCGAGAAGTACCGAGAACGGGCCTTTTGGGTCGCCTATCAGATGGTGGGTGACATGCACGAGGCCAGGGATCTTTCACAAGAAGCGTTCTTGCGGGTGTATCGGTCGATCCAGAGTTTTGAGCTGGGGAAGAACTTCTTTACCTGGCTCTACCGGATCGTCACCAATCTGGCGATCGATCACCTGCGCAAGATGGCGAACCGTCAAGCGGTGCCACTCGACGCGTTGGTCGAGATCCAGGGCGGCCAGGCTGCAGCCGATGTGCTGCTGTCAGCCCAGGAACTCTCGTCCGACGTGCGGGGAACCCTTGAGCAGCTTCCGGAGAAGTACCGGCAGGTGATCGTCCTCAGAGATCTGCACGATATGTCGTGTAAGGAGATCGGTCACATCGTGGGTGCCAAGCACGCCACGGTGCGGTGGCAACTGCACCAGGCGCGGAAGCTGTTTCGGGAGGCATGGGAAAAGACGGTCGCCGTCGAACCGGATGGCAAAGATGAACTGTGAGCAAATAAGAGAACAGCTGCCCCTCTACGCAGGGGAAGACCTCGAGTCCAGTGAGATGGCGCTCGTGGGTGAACACGTGTCGGACTGCGCTGACTGCGGCAATGAGCTTCAGCGGTATGTCGACGGCCGGGGAGTGCTGACTCCAGTCCGGCCGGAGCTGCCGGCCGATTTCTGGGGTGGATACAACCAGGAACTGTTCGCCCGCATCGATGCGGCTCCCGAGGAGCCCGCACTGCTGACCGAACTCGCCGGGCCGAGGCCCACGTTACCCGCCGATTTCTGGAGCGGGTACACCGAGGAGATCCTGGTGCGCGCGACCCGGCCAACTCTCGCGCGCCCGCGGTCCCGCCGTTTGTTCAAGGTGGCTTTGGCCGCCTCGGTCATGCTGGCCGTCGTGCTGTCGTTGCGCTTCCTGCCGAATTCTCAACCAGCGGTCGAGATGGTGATAGGGCGGGCAGGCGGGGACCTACCCACCTTGCCGATCGCCAAGGCGAACAACCCGGTGGCAGTCACACCCGTGAAGACGGGCATCAGGTACCAGCTGCAGAATGACCCTGTTCGAAGGGTCGGGTGGCGGTCGTCGGGTGGGATCAATGTCGCCAACGTGCCGCAGGCTGGAGGTTCGAAGGCGCGGTACATGCTCGAAGAAGCGCATGCGCCAAAGCAGGACGGTGACCAGCGTTCCTTCTCGTTCTGAGTATGCATGACATGTCACGCCTCATATTCACACTGACTGCCTTTCTGCTCTCCTGCACGATTGGGTGGGCGCAGGGACTTCACCAGTTCGAGCAGGAGTTCATCAAGATCACCCGGCAGCTCCGTCCTTCGGTGGTGCAGGTGACCGCCGAGCTGGATGGCCACCCGGTGAGGTGGAGCGGGGTCGTGTTGGATGCAGCGGGCCACATTGCTACGGCGGGCCACGTGCTGGGCCACCTCGACCATTTCAAGGTCAAGTTACTGGGTGGTCAGGTCCATTCAGCGAGAAAGATCGGCTACGACCCGGTGACCAGCCTCGGGGTACTCAAGGTGGACGGGGGTAAGAATCTCGTGCCGGTCAAGGTGGCCAAGCTCGAGGAGGTGCGTGTCGGATCGATAGCCATCGTCGTCGGCAACCCGTTCGGTTTCACCGGGTCGGTTTCGACCGGGATCATCAGTGGACGGGGTCGGACGATCGAATCCCGCAGAGCGCTGCTATGCGACATGCTGCAGACCACTGCGCCGATCAATCCGGGTGATTCCGGCGGACTGCTGGCCAACAGCCGAGGGCAGATGGTCGGGATCATCACCTCCACCTTTGGCCGCGGCCAGACGCTCGAATCGCTCAATCAGCAGATGCAGCGGATGATGAAGGACCGCGGCGTCCAGAAACAGATGCAGGCCTTCGTCGAGTACATCAAGCGGCAGGAGGAGTTCAAGAAGGACCCCCAGAAGCTGATGGAGTTTCTGGTCAAGACGATGAAGGACCTGCAGAAGAGCGGAGTCAGTCCATTTCCCAAGCGCAGGCGTGGTTTTGGCTACGGCCTGAGCGCCCAGGGCATCAACTTCGTGATGCCGGTCGACCAGGTTCAGCGGATCGCGCAAGAGTTGATCAAGCATGGGAACGTCTCTCGCGCCTGGCTGGGTGTCATCATCATCCCCGATCAATCCGATCAGCGAGAGCGGCTGGTGGTCAACAGTGTAGCTCCCGAGGGGCCGGCCGCGAGAGCCGGACTGCTCAAGGGAGACGAGCTGGTCAAGGTCGCGGGACGCAGTATCAGCAGTTTGCTAGAACTGCGGAGGTTGATCCAGGGGGTGCGACCGGGCGAGAAGATGGAGTTCCGTCTGCGCCGAGGCAAAAAAGAGATCGTGGCCAACATCACGCTCGATCACAGACGATAGTTCAGGGAGTCGTTTGAATGAAACACGCTATTTCTGCGGTTCTTGTCGGTCTCTGCCTGATCGTGGGGTTGATCCGACTCCAGGCCGACGACAAGTCCAAGACCGACGAGCCAAACAAGAAGCAGGCGGCCTCGGCCCGTATCGGAAAACTGATCGGGCAGCTCGGTGACGACAAGTACGAGAATCGCCAGGGCGCAGCCCAGAAGCTGATCCAAATGGGCCAGCCGGCTATCGAGGCGCTGCAAAAGGCGGTGGCGCAGAGCAAGGATCCGGAGGTCCGCTGGCGGGCAAAGTCGATCATCGAGAAGATCCAGGCGGCAGAAGGGCTGAAGACACCGCGTGGCGAGCGTCCCGGCACTCGAGAGGTGCCCTTCCCCACTCCCCGGGGTCAGACGCCGGACGAGATGCAGAAGCTGCTGCGTAGGTTCCGGATGGAGTTGATCAGGCCGAACGGCTCAGGGTTCCAGCGCTTTTCCTTCAGCAGCGGCAATGGGGGCAAACAGCTGTCCGTGACCGAAAAGGGCGTTCGCTACGAGTTCAAGCAAGCCAAGGACGGGACGTTTCGCGTGACCGTCAAGAAGGGGCAGGAGAAGCCACAAGCTCATACGTTCAAGAGCGAGGCGAATCTGCGGGAGAAGAATCCGGCTCTGCACGCCATCTGGAAGAAGGGCGCCGGGATTCAGATTTTCAAGGGGCGCGCGATGCCGTTCAATGGGCCACGCAGCGACGCGATGCGTCGAGCCCTGGAGAAGCAGCTCCAGGAGATGCTCAAGGGACGGTTCAGGGGTTTCGAAGAGTTGCGCAAGGTCCGGGAGGAGCTACGCAAGGCCCAGGGTTTCAGACAGCCCGGTCAGCCGCGGGGGCCCGAGGGCATGCCGCACGGCCTGGCTACCGTGAAGGCCTCCAATGCGCTATTGGCTCAGTTCGAACTGAAGGGCGGCGTGGTGGTGACACGGGTCAGCGGCGGTCTGGCGGCCAAACTCGGCCTGAAGGAACACGACGTGATCACTCAGGTCAACGGCACGGCCGTCAGCAGCCCGGCGATGCTCAACCTGGCGCTCGATGGCGCGAGCAAGACCGTCAAGCTGACCGTTTTGCGCAAGGGGGCCACGCAATTGCTCCAGGCTTTGAAGTCTCCGGCGCCGAAGAAGAAATAGCCGAGAGCACGGCGAGCAGTCGATTTCCACAAACAGCCCCGGGCGCTGCACAGTCAGCGCCCGGGGCTGTTTGTTTGTCGAGCGCTAGACTGCGGGAAGAGCGTGTGTGATGTCGCTCGAGTATGGAGTGGCGCCCAGCGCTTTATCTTGAGAGGATAGGGCGATGGCCGAGTATGTGCCTGAGCAATGTTGCTTTGCGTCGAGTGCCTCGCCGTTACAGCTGTCCCGAGGTTCACGGGCCGGGTGCGGATGAAGGACACGGGACGCTTGCTGGCCTTGGTGGCGGTGCTCGGCGTGGTGCTGGGCATTGGCTGGCAGTTGAACCAGATCAAACGGCCCAAGGTCGAGCCCCTCACGCTGACGCCTCTGGTGGTGGCGCCAGAGTCCGGAGTGGTGTCGGGCAAGACGCGCCCCGCCATCAGCAAGAAGAAGATCCTGCCGAGCGGACGGCTCAACGCGCTGGAGCGGCAGATTGGACAGGCACGCTCCGCGTTGTACTCGCCGGACAAGCAGGCCCGGGTGCGCATCGAACTGTTGACCCGGCGGCTGGACGGATTGACGCTCCTGGTCAGCAGCCGCGAGAGCCTGTCGTCTCCCCGGCTGTGGTGGCTGCTGGGGCTGGGTTACTATCTGGTCGGGGACCGTCAGATGGCCGAGCAGGCGCTGATGACCGCTCCCGATCACCCGCAGGCGCGATGGACGCTGGCCCGGCTGTATCTCGAGCGTGCGATGGCCCTGCGGCGCACGTCGCTGGGGCTGACCAGCAACCGGGAAGCGATCTTGTTACGGGCCGGTTCACTCGCCGGCCGGGCGCTGGAGTTGCTGCAGGATGACCCGACCCAGCTCGGCGCGGCGTACCGTGCGCTGGCCGCAGGCAAGCCGACGGAGCTGAGAGCCATCTGTCAGCGGGAGCTGCTCAAGGAGCGGGCGTCGGAGGAGTACATGCTGTTGCTGTCTTGCATCACCTCGCGGGGACATGCGCTCGACCTGCTGACCCGGGCGCTACGGCGGCGCCCGCACTACGATGCGGCTCTCTGGCTGAGGGCGTACCACCGCACCGAATCGAATCAGCTGCGTCTGGCGCTGAACGATGTAGGCCGGGCAATAGCCCTCGTGCCGCGGTTTGCCCAGGCTTACTTCTGTCGAGCCTGGATCAACTTCTATCAGATGAAAGACGAGTCGGCGCTCCGGGACATGAATCGGGCGATCAAGCTGGCTCCCGGGGATGCCGACGCACGCATCTGGCGCGGCGGCAAGCTGGCCGAGCGGGGCGATTTCAAGGGTGCGACGTCGGACTTCGACGAGGCTGTCCGCCTCGAACCTAAAGAGGCGACTCACTATCTACACCGCGGGCTGCTGCGTCGAAATCTCGGCGATCTGGAGGGAGCCACGAAGGACCTCGACCAGTCGCTCGAGCTGCGGACGACCGCGCTGGGCCATGCCCATCGCGGCGCGATCCGTTACTTCACCGGGAACCTCGCAGGCACCCTCGAGGACTGCAACCGGGCGATCGCCGAAGACGCCAGTCTGGCCATGCCCTATGGCTATCGAGGGGCGGTCCAGCTGGCCAGCGGAAATGCACGAGGCGCGCAGTTCGACTGCAGCCAGGCGATCAAGCTGGACCGCACCTTCGGGCTGGCCTATTTCAACCGAGGACAGGCTCGCATTCAGCTGGGCAACATGAGTGGCGCGATCAGCGACCTGACCCGCTCGTTACAGCAACTGCCACGCAAGGCCCCCAGCTTCTACTACCGAGGGGTTGCGCGCAGGCAGCAAGGTGACATCAGCGGGGCGATCCGGGATTACAGCTTCGCGATCGAGCTCGAGTCGGACCTCGCCGACGCTTACCGCGCGAGGGGCGAGGCTTATATGCTGCAAGGGGACGGGGAGCGAGCAGCCCGCGACCTTCGAGTGGCTGAGCGACTGGAGCAGAAGTAGGCTGAGAGCCCTGTAAGCGGCTGTTCATCCGACTCCCAGCCGTTCCTCGAGCGGCCTTGTGAACCTTCCGACAGCCAGCGAGCGGATCTACTTGGTGATCCGAAGGACGGAGATCAGCTGCATTTCCTTGTGCCCCTGGAGCAGGACCACGTTGCGCTGCACCGTTTCCTGCGGGGTCCCCCAGTTGCGGTAGATCGTCGCGTAGACCTTGGTCCGGGCGCTCGCCCGGTTGCGGTTGTTACTGAAGTACTTGGCGAAGATGGTGTACGTCCCGGGGACGACCTGCTGCAGCGTGTACATCTCGGGGCCGTACCCCTGGGTCACGTCCTGGGTCAAGCGCCCGCCGATTTTGGTGGACCGATTCTTGTAGCTGCAGTGTTCCTTGTTCGGCTCGATCACATGCAGGTCGATGTCGGTGGAGTCGGTGTTCCAGGCGATCGT
>CAZANL010000271.1:0-6596 GCA_964486115.1 uncultured Planctomycetota bacterium | reverse complement strand
CCCACAGGTCCAGCTAGCGCTGGAAAAACCTCAGTTCCCGGGGTTCTTTCTGGACCGTAATCCGCTCGTGGTCTCCCGGGACAGGCGCTACGAGCCGGACGTCAGTCTTGCGGCGGTTGGGGCTGCGGCTCGTTTCGATGGGTTATTGAAAAGCCTCGGTAGCAAGTCGGTCGAGGTCCATGACAGTGCGATCAGTGGGCTCTCAGCCTACGGTCAGGCAGGGCTCGATCGCCTGATCACGGTGCGCGACCGCACCCAGGGGAAGCTCCGGAAGGTCTACGCCTCGGCTCTCGGAGAGGTTCGCGATCGGGTTCAGCGAAAGCAGGAATCCGCCGAGGTTGCGATGTTGACCCGGGCCTTGATTGGGCGTGACCAGCACGCGCTGCGAGAAGTGAACCGTTCCAGCCCGGAGCGGGTCGAGGTGCTGGTCCGCATCCTGCGTTCCTCAGCCTACAATCCACGAATTCGTCGCCTGGCCGCCGAGGGACTGATCGCTGGAAGAACACGTAGCGGCGTCTCGGTTCTGCAGGAGGCTCTGACCCATCAGGACCCGGTTGTTCGGATCTATGCCGGGGATGCACTGGCCTCCGCTGACCTGTGGATTCCGCTGGCTCTTTACCGAGACGCCGCCCGCAAGCTGCGCGGAGAGGATCTCGCCTTCGCCGTTCTGCGAATTCGGGCTGCCGGCTCCGAAAAGGAGCTCGCCGGCTATCTGGCCGCGACCGACGACCGAGTGGCGCTTGCTGCGGCGATCCGGCTCGCGGCCAGTCAGAGTACCCCAGCCCTGACGGTCCTGCTGCGTCTTTCTCGCTCGCCGGATGTCGCGCTACTGGAGGCGGCGGTCCTGGCGCTGAAGCATTACTCGCAGTTGGACAAGAAGCACGCCTCGATGAAAAGGAAGGTGCGCGACCAGCTGCTCGAGTTGACCAGCCATCCCAACGTTCGTGTGGCTCGCGCCGCGGTCTGGTCACTGGACGATAAACAACTCTGGAGTACCGCGGTGAACACGCGACTCGTCCAGCTGGCCCGGAAAGCAGACGACCGCGTCCAGATCGATGCCTTGCTTGCGCTCGGTCGCCGTCGATCCAGACAACTCCGCGAAGTGGCGCTGGCGCGGCTGTTCGACGACGAGGAAAATCCGCTGGTCCGGGCGGTCAGCCTGCATTTGCTGGCGAGCCTGAAGGATCCGCAGGTTCTGCTGGCGATGCCCCGGCTGCTCAAGGAGCGGAGCAAGCTGATCCGCACCGTCGTCATCCTCGCGATTGGGGGATACGGGATCCGCATGCCGCAGATTGTCGTGCCGATCCTGACCCAGCAGTTGAACTCCGGCCAGCCGCTGGTCTGCACCGTTGCGGCGATGGCGATGAGCCAGTATCGGGGGCCCGCCGTAGAGCAGGCGTTGAGTGCCAAGCTGGACGATCCGGTCGCCATGGTGCGTGGCGCCTCAGCGGGCAGCCTGACCTTCGTCCAGCTGGCTGGTGGCAAACCGTCGAAGATCCTGGAGAAGGTGGAGGCGGGCTCGGATCCCGCCCTCCGTCGCGGGGCTTCGATCGCACTGGCCCGGCTCGTCGTGCTGCGCTGGGCAAAAAAAAGGAGCAATACCGCTGAGGGTCGGACTCAGTTGCTCGACTGGCTCGACCGGGCGATCCGCCTATATCCACCGGAGCTGAGTTACGTTCGCTTGCGCCGTCAACTGCGCGAGGCTCACGGGGATCTGACGGGTGCGTTGAAGGACGCCCGAAAGATCCTGGGTATCCAGGGTTCGACCCTGCAGGATCAGGCTGAGCTGGGGCGTCTGGCAGAGCGCGCGGGAGAACAGAAACAGGCCCGCACGTCGTTCGAGGCTTATCTGGCCGCGGGTGGCCGCGAGGAGAGCGTGCTGCTGCGCCTGGCCAGTATCCAGGAAGCGGGGGGCGCCACGGCAGAGGCGCTGAAAAGCTATGATCGCGCGAGCCTGCTGGCGCCGCGCAGCGCCCGTGCGAGCACAGGCAAGGCCCGTTGTCAACTCTACTTGGGTCAGCTGACCGCTGCCGAGAGGACGCTGGTGGAAGCCCGTCGACTGGTCGGGGTGGATGTCCGATTGGTCGTCGAGGAGGCCCGACTGGCTCAGCTAAGTCGGCGCACCAAGGCAGCGGTGGCCAAGCTCGAAGAGGCGATGCGGCTGGGTCTCGGTCGGAAGGCGTTGAGGGAAATCCTCCTGCAAAGGGGCCTGTCTTCCCTCCGGGGGCATCCCGTCGTGCGTAAATTGTTGGGCGGAACCTAGCGCTCTGTTCTGTCCATCACGCTGACCAGGCAGCGCAGGCTGCCATAGTGGATGTAGGCCGTGCTGCAGTCGATCGGCTTGACCTGGAAGCCCATTCGACGCCAGATGTCCGCGGCTCGTGTGTTGAGCGGTTCGGCCTCCCGGAAGATCGGCATGTAGACCGTTCGCTTCCCGTTTCGCTGGTCGAGCACCACGTTGAGCGGGGTGACGTAGGTTCGTCCGTCCTTGCCGGGGAGGACGGGCACTCGCACCACGTGGTATCCCTCCGCCTTGCATTGGCTGGCCACGCTGTCGAACAGAGCCTGGGTCGTGGCGCTGAAGTCGATACCCATCGTGCGCAGCCCAGCGGGGGGCTGCGCGCCATCGAGCAGCTGACGGCCCAGGCCCGGGTCGCCGACCAGCATCCGCCGGTTGCCGATCGGCATCATGAACATCCCGGCGTGGTGCGGTGGCGCCTCGTCGAGCAGGATGATGCGCCGGTGGCCCAGCTCACGTTGCAGCACCTCGATCAGTTCCGCACGGTTGCTCACCGTCCGCTGGAGGTTGCGTTTGACGACGTCTGGCGTGACGAACACCGCATGGTTGTCGACGACGAAGTCCCCGCCGTCGAAATAGAGTCTGCTGCGCTGGGCGGTGACACGCTTGAGCTGTCGCGCCAGGTCGTCCGCCACCCGCTGGTCTCCCGCGCGGGCTCGCCAGATCTCCGCACCGGCCTCACCGCGTGGCCGCAGCAGCGTGACTCCGCTCTCGCGGGCCAGTGCCAGCCAGCGGTCGCGGGACCACGGGGTCATCTCGTGCTGGGTGACGACGGGGGTCATCTGACAGGCCGTCGGTCCCAGGCCGAGGCGTAGATGATCGAAGTCGGCGCGGGTGGGGCACACCACATGGACGGTCACGTCACTCGGGAGTTCGGCCAGCAACTGGCGGTAGATCGGCGTCAGTACGCTGGCCGCCTCTTCGAGGTAATGGACGACCAATGTGTCGATTCGCCCCTCGCAGTCGGAGAGCGAGGGTCGGGGCGCCCTTTCGGCCGGCCCGGTGCGTCGCTGCTCGACGGCCAAGATGCCGAAGGCGAGCAGCAGGCCGGTCAGCATGCCGAATAAGATCGGAAGGCGGGACATCGTTATTTCGTGCTCCGAGTCTCGACCTGCCGAGTCCTGTCGAGCCGCCGCTGGTCCCGTAGGTTGTTGACCTTACGAGCTTTCTGCAAGAGCTTGCTCAACACGGGGTCGACGCCTTGGCTGAGCAGCGTACGCTTGCCGATGCCGATACGGACGGTGAGAGTCTGGCCCTTGGGTGCCTTGGCCGTGCTCTGGACCGAGACCAGGATACTCTTTCCGGCTGGTACGGTGTACGTCTTCTTCGTGCTCCAGAGCTGCCGGGGCCGGACCATTCGTCGTGAGAGCGGCGATCCCGGCGCTTGAGCCGTCATCGCCAGCTGGGCCTTCAGCGTGACCGGTTTGTCGGTCGGGTTGGTCAGCCGGAGCGAGATCACCGGTCGACTGCCCGGCTTGCAGTCATCAATATTGGATGTCAACACGACCGTGCACCCCTGGACGGTCATGCTGGGGGTGGTGATTTCTTTTTTTACGGCCGCCCGCGGGTTGCTGGCCTGGAGGTCGTGCGGCCACAAGACGGTCAGGGTCAGGGTTGTCGTGGTCAGCGCGGCAACGGCTCCTAGAAGGATGTTCTGGGTCTGCATCGGTCTCTCCTTAGGTTGGTGTCTTGATCCACCTGAGAATACCCTCCAGGGCCGCTGCTTCCCGTAACGGGGGTGTAACCACCCTCCCGCGGCGGTGTGGAGATCGGATGGCTGTCTCGCTGGCTGGCGGTTGGCAGCGACAGTTCGGCCTGCGGGCTTGGCCCAAGGGTCGATTGCGGGGATCCGCTCGTCACGCCGGCTGGGTGCGAATCTTGACAGCGCCAGGCCTCAGCGCTATGGTGCGCGGCCGATGACCGAACGCGTTCGCTTTGCCCCCAGCCCGACCGGCAACCTCCACCTCGGTGGAGTCCGGACCGCACTCTACAATTTTCTCTATGCGCGCCATCACGGCGGCGCCTTCCTGCTGCGGATCGAGGACACCGACCGGGAGCGATCGGAGGAGCACTTCCTCGATTCGATCCTGGGCAGCATGGGTTGGCTGGGGCTGGGGCATGACGAGGAGCTGGTCTTTCAGAGTCGGCGGCTCGAGCGGTATCAGGAGAGGGCACAGGAGCTGCTCGATCAGGACAAGGCCTACCGCCAGACCGACGAGGGCAAAGGCGAGGCGATCTATATTCGCGTGCCAGACGAGCCGGTCACCTTCCGGGACGAGGTCTATGGTGAGATCACCAAGGACCTGGCGCTGCAGGACGACTTCGTCATCGTCAAGTCGGACGGCTTTCCCGTCTACCACTTCGCGGCGGTGACCGACGACATCGACATGGAGATCACGTTGGTCATGCGGGGTGACGATCACATCCCCAACACGCCGCGTCAGATTGCGATCTATCGGGCGCTGGGTGCACAGCCGCCGCGGTTTGCTCATTTGCCGATGATCAATGGCTCCGACGGCAAGAAGCTGTCCAAGCGACACGGTGCGGTCTCTGCGGTGGAGTACGAACAGCAGGGCTTTTTGCCGGATGCGCTGCTCAATTATCTGGCGCTGCTCGGCTGGTCCCCGGGGGACAATCGCGAGGTGCTCACGCGGGAAGAGTTGACGCAGCTGTTCGGGCTCGAGCGGGTTCGAAAATCGGCGGCCCAGTTCGATCTGGAGAAGTTGACCTGGCTCAACAGCGAGCACGCCCGAGCGCTTCCGCTCGAGGAGGCCGTCGCCGGTGTGGTCCCCTTTCTCGAGGTGGCCGGGCTCTGGCCGGCCGAGGGCCGAGACGCGGACTGGCTCGTGGAGCTGATTCAGACCGTCGAGTTCGGAAATCGCTGCAAGACGTTCGCCGAGTTTCCCGCGGAGGCGGACTTCTTTCTGGTCGACACGTTCGAGTACCAGCCGAAGTCGGTCAAGAAGGTGCTGCGCAAGGCGGGCGCGGAGGAGATCTTGCGTGAGGTGTTCGGCTTGCTGCAGGAACTCGTTGAGTGGGGTGCGGAGGCGCTCGAAGCGTTGCTTCGGCAGGTGTCCGAGCGTCGAGAGGTGGGCTTCGGCAAGGTGGCGCAGCCGTTGCGCGTTGCGCTCAGCGGGCGTCACACGACGCCAGGAATCACTGAAACGATGCAGCTGCTCGGGCGGGACAGGTCGCTGGCCCGGATCGAGCGCTGTCTGCAAGAGATCTACGGCAACACGGGGGAGTCCGGGCAATGACCGACAAGAGCGTCTTGGTGGTGGGTTCGATCGCGTTCGACAGCATCGAGACCCCGTCGGGCAAGGTGGAAGAGGAGCTGGGCGGCTCGGCGACTCATTTTTCCTGCGCCGCGCGCTTTTTCAGCCCGGTCCGGCTGGTCGGTGTGGTCGGACAGGATTTTCCTGCGACCTTTCGCGGTTATTTCGACGACTGGGGAATCGACACCGAGGGCCTGTCGGTCGTCGAGGGCGAGACCTTTCGCTGGTCGGGACGCTACGAGGGTGCGATGAACGAGGCGGAGACCCTCGAGGTGCATCTCAACGTGCTGGGCTCGTTCGAGCCCAAGATCCCGCCGTCCTATCGGGACACGCCTTTCGTATTCCTGGCCAACGGTACGCCTCAGGGACAGCATGCGGTGCTGGACCAGATGGCGGCCTGCGAGTTCTCCGTGATGGATACGATGAACCTCTGGATCAGCACCGAGAAGGAGGCGCTGAGCGAACTGATCCAGCGGGTCGACTGTATCGTGCTCAATGAAGAAGAGGCCAAGCTGCTGACCGGAGCGCATAGCTCTGTCGGATCGGGCCGTCGGATCCAGCAGATGGGACCGCGCAATGTGGTGATCAAGAAGGGTGAGCACGGTTCCTTGCTGTTCCGGGACGACGCGGTCTATCCCGTGCCGGGATTTCCGCTCGAAACGGTCGTCGACCCGACGGGGGCCGGCGACACCTTCGCCGCTGGGTTCGTCAGCTCGCTGGCGCGTCAGGGAGAGGTGACGACCGACACGCTGCGCCACGCGATGCTCAACGCCACGGTGATGTCGAGCTACAACGTCGAGGACTTCGGTCTGCGGCGTATCATGGCGCTGACCACCGCGCACGTGGCTTCGCGTTACGGCCAGTTGGTGGAGCTGATCACCCCGGTCGGCCAGTCCAGTCTGGTTTCGTAGGACCCGTGCGCCTGTTCGTAGCAGCCGAGATCGACGAAGAGCTGCGCGACGAGGCGGCGCGTCTGATTCGGCAGCTCGATGGATCGGGCGCCCGCGTTAGCTGGGTCCGTC
>CAZANL010000270.1:0-6609 GCA_964486115.1 uncultured Planctomycetota bacterium | reverse complement strand
CGCCGGAGTGGGAGCAGATCCAGGTGTCGATGCCGATCTTCGAAGCGCTGGGAGCCCGGCCACGGCTGTTGCCCGCAAGCGCAGCGTTTCTCGGTGGAGTCGAGTTGCCCAACCACGCCCGCCTGGACCCAATGCGATTGGCTCAAGGACTGGCGGATGCGATCAGCGCCCACCACGGCATGCTGTACGTCGACACCCCGGCCGACGGGATAACCGCTCAGGCGGACGGCGCTCTCCTGTTGTCGACCCCACGGGGCCAGCTGAGCACCGAATACGTCATCCACTCCACGGGTTGGTCGGCGGGCGGTGAGTGGATCTTCCCCGTGAGGGGCCAGATGCTCTGGACTGATCCGGCGCCCGAGGTGAGCTCGGCCAACTGTATTGCCAACGGCGGGTACGACTACTGGCATCAACAGTCTGATGGACGGGTGTTGATCGGCGGCATGCGCTACCTCGAGCCAGAGATGGAATGCGGCCTGTCCGAACGAGGGGTCAACCCGAAGATATCCTCGGCTCTCGCTGGGTTTCTCGAACAGGCCTATCCCCAGCTGCGCCCAGTCACTCCCGCTGGCCATTGGAGCGGGATCATGGCCTACACCGGAGACGAGTTGCCGCTGGTCGGCAGCTTGCCGGGCCACGCTCGACAACTGGTCGCGGCCGGAATGTGCGGGGACGGGCTGGCCTATGGGATGGCAACCGGCGAGGCTCTGGCCGGCCGCATTCTCGGCCATGAAACCGATTATCCCTGGGAGTTGTTCTCACCCAGACGCTTATTGTAAGACCCGACGTATCCGTCAAACGTCGCCGCCCCGTCGGGGGAAGCGGCAACGCCGGGATCGAGACCTGCAGCCGAAGACCCCGGGGCCAGTCGATCACTGCTTGCTAATGATCGATCTGTCGCCGAAGCAAGCGGCGCAGGCGCATGCCTGTCGGACTACGCGGGATCGAGTCGACCCGCTCCACCACCCGAGGTACCTTGTTGGCCGCCAACCTCTGGCGCGCAAATCCGATCACCTCGTTCTCGGAGAGAGACGTGTCACACACGACATAGGCCTTGATCAGCTCTCCCAGGTCGTCGTTCGGGACCCCCACCACGGCACAATCATCGATCTGCTCGTGCAGCAACAACACCGCCTCGATCTCCCGCGGACTCACGGAGAAACCGCCGGGGTTGATCATCTCCTTCAGCCGGCCTACCAGAAAGAGGTATCCATCTTCGTCGAGATAGCCCAGGTCGCCCGTGGTGAACCAGCCATCCTCCATCACGAGCGCGGTCGCCTCGGCGTCTCCGAAGTAGCCCTTCATCACGTTGGGCCCCTTGATCAGTATCTCGCCACGTTCGCCGCCCCCCAGCAAATCACCGGTTGCCGGGTGGACGACTTTCATCTCGACACCCGAGACCGCCTGGCCAACCGAGCCCTCTCGCCAGGCGCTGACATGATTGTAGGAGGCCAGCGGACTGGTTTCGGTCAGGCCGTACCCCTCGTGAATCGACAACCCGTAGCGCTCGCGCCACTGCTGACTGGTCGCCAAGGACAGAGTCGCCGCAGCGCTGAAGACGTAGCGCAGGGAAGCCAGGCGCTTCGGCGGTACCTCGGCCCGAAGCATCCGGTAATACATCGGCGGCACCCCGAAGAACATCGTCACACGCTGTTCCTCGATCACCGACACGGTCGCTTCGAGGTCGAACTTCGGTTGCAGAATCAACTCCGCGCCGGCGCAGACCGCCGAGTTCATGATGAAGTTTTGCCCGAAGCAGTGGTACAGCGGCACACAACACAGCACCTTGTCCTGTGCTGTCATGGCAGTGCAGTCAACCGCCGTCCGCGAGTTGCCCACGACATTGCCATGCGTCAACACCGCACCCTTCGGGGTCGCCAGCGTCCCGCTGGTGTAGAGTATGACCGCGGAGTCGGCCGGCTCCATCCTCGCGTTACGCGGCAGTTCGACCTCCGTCTCAGGCACCAAGAAGGGCTCTTTGAAGGCGCGCATCTCATCGAGCAACACCACCGCCTCGACCGACAACAGACTCTCCTCACTGGGCAGATTACGCTGCAGGCCCGTGGTCGTGATCAGCAGCCGGGCCCCCGCGTTTCCGACCTCGTGGGCGATCTCCGGCGCGGTCAGCAGCGCATTGAGCGTGACACCCACCGCGCCCAGCTTCTGGATCGCGTAGTAGAGGATGATGAACTTCGGGTGATTGGGAAGGTACAGTACCACCCGATCCCCACGCTCGATGCCCAGCTCGACGAGCTTGCATGCGGCGCGATGTGCCTTGTCTTCCAGCTGGGCAAAGTCGAGTTGCTCTCCCTGGAAGTAGATCGCGCGGCTGTCTGGCGTGTAAGTCGCCGCGTCAGATAGAAAATCGGCGATGTTCATGAAACGCCATTGATCCTTACCACAGCCCGGTATTGAATGCAATTGCCCTGACACTCACCCGATGGAGGCCTCGAATGAGCGACCGAACTCCAACTATCCAGGTCATGCTGTTGCCCCGCGACACCAACCAGCACGGCACGATTTTCGGTGGAATCCTGCTCTCCCATCTGGACTTGGCGGGCGGCGCAGAGTGCCGCAAACACGCGAACAAGAACTTCGTCACGGTGGGGATGAAGGAGGTCGACTTCATCGCCCCGGTCTACGTCGGCGACATCGTCAGCTTCTATACCGAGACACTCACGATCGGCCGCACATCGGTGACCATCAGCGTCAAGGTCGAGGCCACCCGCACCCACAACCGGGAGGTCGTACCGGTCACCGAAGCCGTCGTGACCTACGTGGCGGTGGATCGCGAGCGCAACCCGATCCCCGTGCTCGAACCCTAGCTCACTGACAGGCTCTGTTTCAGAGCCCGTCCTCGAGCAGGTCAAGCCCTGCCCGAGAGCGACTCGACGAAGCAGGCCAACGCCCTGTCCGGCCCTTTCTGCGCGCGATGGGTCAGCCACTCCGGGTGCCACTGCACCGCGACCACGTTACGATCCGGCACCTCGACGGCCTCGATCGTTCCATCCTCGGCCCAGGCGACGGCCTCCAGACCTTCTCCCAGGCGCTTGACCGCTTGATGGTGCACACTGGTGACGACCAGCTGTTCGGTGGCGTACCAGCGGGACAGGGTAGAGTCAGGCGCCAGTCGAACCGAGTGCGAGTTGATGTCGTAGGCCTCCGCATCACGGTGGACCAGAGGCCCCTCCAGGTTGCGAACGAGTGTGCCACCGAGCGCCACGTTGAGCAGCTGGGCGCCGCGACAAATGCCGAAAATCGGTTGATCTCGCTCCAACGCAGCACTGACCAGCAGCAGCTCGCAAGCGTCACGCTCCGGCTCCGTCTCCCAGAGATACCCTTCGTTCGATTCCCCATACATCGAAGGATCGACGTCAGGCCCACCCGGCAACAACAGCCCGTCCACCACGTCGAGCAGGCGCCGCGCCCGCTCGTGGCTGTCGATCAGCGGGAAGAACAACACCTCAGCACCCGCGTCCTGCAGTGAGCAAACCAGCTCGCACTCGAAGACCTGCAGCGGCTTGCCGCCAAACAGCGAGCGGCGCTGGCGATCGGGTCCCAGCAGGCTCGCCGGAATGCCGAGGATCGGTGCATCGGTCATCGGTCGGCTCCAGACGTGCCAACCGCCAGCACAAAAGGGCGCTCGACCTCGATCGAGCACTCACCGGCATCGTCTGTCACCATCCGCCTGCTCCGAGGATGGAACGGCCGAATCGTGGCCAAGCTCTTCGCCCAGGGTTCCGAGCGAAGACACCGGAAAACATCGGTACCCGCATGTCTGTTTCCGTAACAGGGGCCCCCGGGCAAGTCAAGGTTGACCCGCAGCCGGGCCTGACATATATTTCGTCGTTCGCAAATATTAATCAAGATCAACCATCTCTCGGGCGGAGGAACGATGATCCAAGAGGTCAAGATGCGGGTGGAGAAAGCTCTCCCGGGGGCCCAGGTCGTTATCAAGGACTTCACCGGCACGGGCGACCACCTGGAGGCAAACGTGATCTGGGGCGGTTTCGAGGGCATGTCCCGCCTTCAACAGCACCGCAAGATCTACGAAGCGCTGGACGGGCTCGTGGGTGGCGGGGCCCCGGTACACGCGCTGTCGATCAAAACCTGGACCACCCCACCTGACGAGATGGGCAACCCGTCCGAAGCTTACGGAGGATAACCATGAGTCGCGACCTGTTCGCAGAGATCAAGTCGGAAATCAGTGACAACAAGATCATGCTCTACATGAAAGGCACCCCGGAAATGCCCCGGTGCGGCTTCTCGGCCGCCGTGGTCGACGTCCTGCAGCAGACCGGCAAACCGTTCGGGGCGGTCAACGTCCTGGACGATCCGGACAAGTGGAACGCGATCCGGCAGTCGCAAAACTGGCCCACGATCCCGATGATCTTCGTCGGTGGAGAGTTCATCGGCGGCTGCGACATCACCCGGGAAATGCACGCGAACGGGGAGCTACAGCCGCTGGTCGACAAGGCCTATTCCTAGTCAGACGAACATCGGCCGGCACTGTCCTCCTACAGGGAGTCATCCATCTTGACCGGCTGCGGCAGGTGTGCTGGCATCTCCGGCCCGGTCGACTCGATCTCCGGCTCGACGCTTGAGGTCAGCCACCTCGGGGCTGTGCAGCCCTGAAGCGGGTAAGCCCTAGTCGTCGAGGAAGATCTCGACCTTACGAGCCCACAGGCTCTGTGGATAGGTCTCGACCATTCGTGCCCAGCTCCGGTTGGCGTCAGCCAGTTCGCCACTCTGGCGGTACCGGCTGACCCCCTGCCAGTAGAGCGCCTCCGGCGCCCGCTCGCTGCCGGGAGTCTCGGCAACCAGCGTCTCGAAGTGCTGCTCGGCAGCCTCCAGTTGCTTCGACCCGAAGGCGGCCATACCCCGGCCAAACAACAACTCGACCAGATAGGGCTCGGGCGGTAGAAAACCGACCCAGGAGTGGTGCACCCGCTCCTTCCCATCGGTCAACACGATGCCGGGTAGCCAGCGGATGCCAAGACGTTTCATCACCGGGTAGTTCTCACCGGACTCCAGCTTGCAGGCGGTGAAATGCTCCGAGACCGCGGCGCCAACCCGCTGATCTGGATACGTCACGGTATCCAGGCGTTTGCAGCCGCCTCACTGGGGGCTGAAGAAATCCACCAGCAAGAGTGTGTTGTGCTGAGCGGCGTGCTCTAGCGCAGCTGGGTAGTCGGTCAACCAGTCCATCGGGCTAACGGGGCTTGCCGAAGCAGACCGCGACATTGTGACCGCCGAAGCCGAAGGAGTTACAGATCGCCGTTCGAACCAGGCCTTCTCGAGCGCCGTCGGCGACATAGTCCAGGTCGCACTCGGGATCTGGGTTGTCGTGATTAGCCGTCGGATGGACGACGTCTCCGTGAACCGAGAGCGCGGCGACAATCCCCTCAACACCTCCAGACGCGCCGAGCAGGTGACCGAGCATACTCTTGGTCGAATTGACCAGCAGCTTGTCCGCATGATCGCCAAAAGCCAGCCGGATCGCCTTGGTCTCCATCACGTCGTTGAGTGGCGTGGAGGTCCCATGGGCGTTGACGTAGTCCACGTCCTCCGGGTTCAGGCCGGCCTCGTTCAGAGCGGCGGTCATCGCGGCCGCAGCACCCGAACCGTCGGGCCGTGGTGCGGTGATGTGGTGCGCCTCGCCATTGAAACCGCTGCCCAACAGCTCGGCGTAGATCACGGCGCCGCGGGCCTTGGCCGCCTCGTATTCTTCGAGGATCAGCACACCGGCGCCCTCGCCCATCACGAAACCATCACGGTCACGGTCGAATGGGCGGCTGGCATGCTCCGGATCGTCATTGCGTGTCGACAGGGCCTTCATCGAAGCGAACCCCGACATGCCGATGCGGACGATGGCGGCTTCGGATCCTCCGGTGATGACGACATCACTGCGGCCCCCGGCAACGGCCCGCGCAGCGAGGCTGATCGCGTGGCCACCACTGGCACAAGCAGAGACCGTCGTGTAGTTGGGCCCCTGCGCACCGAGCACGAGCGAGACTTCTCCCGAAACGGCGTTGGCCATCATCTTCGGCACGAGCATCGGGCTGACACGCCGCGGCCCCTTGTCGAACAGGTTCTCGCACTGCGCCTCGATCTCGCCCAAGCCGCCGACGCCGGAGCCCATGATGCAACCCACCCGAGCGGGGTCGAGGGCATCCATCGCCAGACCGCAGTCGGCCCACGCCGACTGTGCCGCGACCACGGCAAACTGCGCAACCAGATCCATGCGCCGCGCGCCCCGTTTGTCGAAGTGGTCTTCCGAATTCCAATCGCTGATCTCACCAGCGATGGTGACGCGCATGTCGTCTGTCCGAATCCGCTGGATCTGCCCGATGCCACTGCGCCCTTCGAGCAGAGCCTCCCACATACCGTCCACGGTGAGTCCCAAGCTGGAGACTACACCCATGCCGGTGATGACAACCCTTCGGCCATTCATGATGATAGGGGCCAGGGAATATCTAACTGCTGTGCTCTTCGATGAAGTCGATCGCGTTCTTGACGCTCTGGATCTTCTCCGCTTCCTCGTCTGGGATGTTGAGGTCGAAGGCGTCTTCGAATTCCATGACCAACTCCACCGTGTCCAGCGAGTCA
>CAZANL010000269.1:0-6609 GCA_964486115.1 uncultured Planctomycetota bacterium | reverse complement strand
CAGCTTGTCATAGATCGTATGGGCGTGGGGCGCCATCTCGTGAACCCCCACGATCGAGGTCGGGATGGTCAGGACGCCGATGACCAGCAGCGGCCCGATCGCTCGGTGCTGCCCCAGCGTGCGCAGCATCTGGCGGACCCCGTAACGCAACCATAGCCAGCTCACGAGGACTCGCTGCCCTCGAAAAAGCCGACCATGTCCGGCTTGGCCGGCCAGCCCACCAGATTGAGGAAATACTCCGGCAGAGTGAGTGGCGGATCGAGGTGCTTCAATTGCTCCAGCGAGAGTTCGTCGATCAGTTGCCCGTCGTTGATGAACCCGACCCGATCGCAGATATCCTGAACCTCCAGCAGCAGATGGCTCGACATCAGGCAGCTCGCACCCCGCTTGACGAATTCCCCGATGACATCGTAGATCCGCCTGGCACCATGGGGGTCGAGGCCGGCCGTCGGTTCGTCAAGTAACAGCACCCGGGGTTGGTGCAAGATCGCCGCGCCGAAGGCCATCTTCTTGGTCATTCCGAAGGAATGGCCCTTCGAAACGACATCCGCCTCCTGCTCGGTCAGATTGACCAGATCGAGCACCTCCCCCACCCGCCGCCGACCCTCCTTGCGGCTCAGCCCATACGCGCGGGCAACGAACAGCAAGTATTCCCGCGCCGTCAGGTACTCGTAGGGATAAAACCGCTCGGGGAGATAGCCTGTCGCCCGGCGAACCGCCATCGGATCTTCGCTAGACAGATGTCCACAGACACGGCACGCACCCTGGTCGGGATCCAGGATACCCATCAGCAGGCGCAGGGTAGTGGTCTTGCCCGCGCCATTGGGACCGGCCATCAGGAACCACTCACCCGGCTCGATCTTCAGCGAGAGATCCTTGACCGCTTCGTTGCCGCCAAATCGGCGGGAAACACGATCGATCTCAATCATGTGACTGTTCTATGCAAGCCAACGAAGACTGTCAATTCTGATCGCCCCCGGCTCGGGCACTCGTTGCTGGGCGCCCGCGCACTCCGCAGCAGACCCAGCGACCTGTGCTCTCGGCCTGACATCAGCTCCTCCAAGGCCTTGCGGTCGTGATCAGGCACACTATCATGCAGCATCCGCAGTCTGCTGCGGCTCTAATAATGCGATGTCTGCCGCAATCGTAGCCGAAGACCTGACACGCCAATTTGGCGCAACCACCGCTCTGCGAGGAGTCTCGTTCAGCGTTGGTCAGGAAGAGGTTGTCGGCTTCCTCGGCCCCAACGGCGCCGGCAAGACGACGACCCTGCGCATCCTCAGTGGATTTCTCGCCGCGTCGAGCGGCCGAGCGGTGGTCGGCGGAGTCGACGTCACGGCAAACCCGGTCGCGCTGCGTCAGCAGATCGGCTACCTGCCCGAGCGCGTGGCCTTTTACGACGAAATGCGAGTCCACGAGTACTTGGACTACCGCGCCCGCGTGAAGCAGCTGGGGAATCGACAGCGGCGACGCGCTCGGCAGGCTGCCGTGATCGCCGAGTGCGGCCTCGACGACGTGCGCAAGCGACTGGTCGGGCAGCTCTCGAAAGGCTATCGCCAGCGCGTTGGCCTGGCCGACTCGCTGCTGGCCGACCCGGCGATCTTGATCCTCGACGAACCCACTGTCGGCCTCGACCCTCAATCGATCCGCCAGGTACGCAAGCTGATCATCGAACTGGGCCAGCGTCGGACTGTCCTGCTCTCTTCCCACATACTGCCCGAGGTGGAAGCCATCTGTCCTCGGGTGATCATCATCAACCAGGGCAAGATCGTCGCCGAGGGCACTCCTGACGGCCTGACCCAGCTGTTGCCAGGCGCCAACCGCGTGATGGCCGAAGTTCAGGGAGCCACGACCGCGGAAGTCAGCCAGACTTTCGGCGCTCTCCCCGGCGTGGAAGAGATCCAGGTCAAGCCGATCGAGGATGGCGCTGTTCAACGCGCATACCTTCTTGGCGCGGGCCAGGCCGACACGCTACGCGAAGATGTGTTCGACTGCGCAACCTCTTCCGGCTGGCAGCTCCGGGAACTCCGAAGAGACACCCCCAATCTGGAAGAGATCTTTCTACAAGTGACGGCCGGTGGCTTGCCCAGGATGGAGTCGGCTCCGCTGCCCCCGCCAACCCAGCCCCCACCGAAAGCCAGGCACAGCTTTCTGGCCAGTCTGGCCACACAGCTGAAGCGAGAGCTCGGCGCTTACTTCCTCACGCCGCTGGCCTGGATCGTGATGACGGTCTTCCTGTTCGTCACCGGCACGAGTTTTTTCGGCTACCTGCTGGCCTCCTATTACAACCTCCCGGGGCTGACTCAGTTCTTCTTCGGCAACATCTTCTTCTGGTTCCTGATGCTATTCATGCCGCCCATCCTGACGATGCGCAGCTTCTCGGAAGAGAACCGGACCGAACGAATACAGATGCTCTCGACCACGCCTGGATCCGAGCTGTCGCTGCTGACGGCCAAGTACCTGGCGGCGGTCTGCATGTTCAGCACGCTCTGGTTATTGACGGTCAGCTTCTTTCTCACGCTGGACCAGATGGCGATGTCCAAGTCGATTCCCCACCCGGTCGACTGGGGGCCGGTGGCGACCAGCTACATCGGGACCTTGGCCACTGGCGCCATGTTCCTGGCGGTCGGCATGTTGACCAGCATCCTCGCTCGCGACCAGTTGGTTGCGGCCGTGCTGGCGATGATCGTCGCCGTCAGCATGTTCGGCATCGGCTACCTCCTGCCTCACGCAGTCTGGGACCCGGCCCAGCGCGAAGCGCTGACCATCTACAGCTTGATGCACCAACACTACCGCTACTATGCCAGAGGGCTGATCGACAGCCGCCACGTCGTGGCCACCGTCAGCACCACGCTGATCCTTCTTGCAATCAGCCTCCGACTGCTGGAGACCCGCCGATGGCGCTAGATCGATTCAGCCTCGGCCTTCGTCGTCGCACCCACCTGCTGGCCCTGATGTTCGTCATCAGTCTGGTCACCGCCGGAGTGTTCACCAACCTGATCAGCTACCGCCATCACCGACAGTGGGACCTGACTCGCCAGCAGCAGTTCACGCTGACCCCGAGGACCCAGCTGGCGCTCACGTCGATTTCCAGACCAATCAAGATCACCACGCTCTTCGTGCCCCAGACCAAGCGTCGCCAGGGAGAAGGGCGACTGGTCCAGGAACTGTCCGATCGGGTCCACGAGCTGCTCGGGTTGTTCGGCCAGCACACCGGCAAACTGACCGTCGAGCGGCTGGACTGGGTGGCCCACAAGGTAAAAGTTGAGAAGCTGGTGGGCCGCTTTCGGGGAAAGGACCTCGAAGACTCCGTCATCTTCGAGATGGGTGACAACCGTATCTTCGTCAAGGGCTGGGAGCTCGCACGCTTCGACCGACGCCGGACCCGCATCGCGCAGTGGCGTGCCGAGGAAGTGCTGGCTTCTGCCATCCTGCGGGTGACCGACCAACGACGCCACAAGATCTATGTCTATCCTGGACGCCGCAGCGTGACCCGTGGACTGAGTGCCTTCCGGGCGATGCTCGCACCGGAGAACATCACCTGCCACCCGCTGACGCCTGAGCGCCCGATCCCCGCAGACTGCGACATGCTGCTACTGGTCCCGCGCGCGGACCTCTCGGCCGAGTCAGCGGGACACCTGGCCGATTACCTGGATAGCGGGGGACGGCTGTTGATGGTCATCTCCCCACAGCAGCTCAAGCTACCGCTGCTGGACGGCGTCCTCCGCAGATCTGGCATCGAGATCGACTACAACGTGGTGATGCACGAGAAACACTGGCGGCTGATCCTCGGCTCCGACCGAGTCTCCAAACAGCACCCGATAACAGCCTCCGTCGTCGAGGAGGATCGTGCCATCCTCGAATACTGCATGTCGCTGCGCGAGGTTCAGCGTGCACGCCCAGGCCAGCAGTATCATGCACTCAGCGCGACGCCGGCGGGCCCGAGGTGGGAAGACGTGCGACTGAGTGCTCGCCAGCGTCCGCTGAAAGCTCGAGGACCCTATCAACTGGCGGCAGCGGTCGCCTGGCCCGCGCCGCCAAGAAACAACAAGATCCCGATCGGTCGGCTGGTGGTCTTCGGGTCCCAGTCGATGCTCGATGACCAGCTGCTCGAACGCAAGGGTGTCTCCAACTACACGCTGACCTACAACTCCGTTCAGTGGCTTCTCGACCGAGAGAGCCGAATCGTCACTCGAGCCAACGCAACCCGACCCAGTGGCGAGGTACTGCTCTCCGAGAAACAGAAACAGACACTGGGCCTCTCACTGGCAATGATGATGATGTCGGCCTTCTTCATGGGCATCATGGTCTGGCTGTTCAGGAAAGACTGATGTATCTGCGATCGACCCTCGTCTCCTTCGTCATCGCACTCGGTCTGGCAGCTTACTGGTTCGCCTTCGAGCACGCGAAAGCACCAGAAGATCCGCGGCAAACGCTCAACCAGGACATGACCGACTTGCGTGTCGAGCAGATCGTCCGGATCCAGATCCAGTCGAGCCAGAGGCCACCAACCACGCTGACCCGCAAGCCTGGCTCTCCAGACTGGCAGCTCGACAAACGCGGCCCGGTCGACCGTAAGATGGTGCACGCAATGTACACCGCCCTGCATGACGAGAAGCTCTATGGGCAGCTCACTGGCGACCTGGAGCAGTTCGGTCTGGACCAGCCGGTGCTGACGGTGACTCTCGTCGACAGCGACGACAAGCAGACCGTGCTGCACTTCGGCGACGCCGACCCGAGTGGTCGCCGCCGCTACCTGATGCGCGGCAGCAGTTCCAGGGTCTATCTGGTGCGCAGCCGTGCGTACAGCGCCTTCGACCAGCAAGCCAACGACCTCCGTGACCGGCGCGTGATGCCCGTCAACGCACCGGCAAAGGTGGCCCAGGTCAGCGTTACTCAGGGCGCCAACACCTGGTCGATGTCACGGATCGAGGGCGGCTGGCGCATCGATCCCATAGGCGACCGCGCGCACTCTGACGCCGAGGCATTTCTGCGGCGGCTCCTTGCGGGCCGCGCCCAGGCCTTCCTCCCAGACCACGACCTGCCGGACCGTGTCGCCACTATCGCCGTCCGACTCCTAGATCAGACGACCTGGACACTGGAGATCGGCCCGATCGTTCCCGGCACCCGCTCTCGGCTGGTCCGGCTCGCTTCACGTGCCGAGCTGATGCGAGTCAACCGGATCCACATGGCTGCATTGCTTCGAGGTCCACAGTCACTGCGAGACCCCGACGTACTGCATCTGCCCCAGGGACCCCGCCAGATCACGAAACTGTCCTTCCCGGACCTGGCGATCGAGCGCTCAGGAAAGACCTGGAAGATCAGCCACGGCTCTCTGGATAGCTTCTCCAGCCTGCGCGTCGAGGACCTGGTCGAGGCTCTCGACGCCGGAAAAATCACGGAGTTCCTGGAGGCGGGTCAGGCAACATGGCTCACCCGGCTCGACATCATCCACAAGGGAGAAACGAGGAGGCTCGAGTTCGGCAGCTTCGAGGGCAAACCCTGCATCAAGATCGCAGGGCGCCCCGGACTGATGCGCATCAATGACAGGCTGGCCAACCGATTGAGTGAGGGCCCGCTGGCCTGCCGCTCGACCGACCTGCTGTCGCTGCCGCCGGAGACGGTGACTCGGCTGAGCGTGGCTGACAAGGCGCTCGACCCAGGAAAGAAACGCTGGAAGGACCTGCTTTGGCGGCTAGACCAGCTCCAGCTGAAGCGATTTGTCTCCACCCCGCCGACGAGGATCCTGCGCCGCTACAGCATCCTCACCCGCGATGGCAAGACTCGCGAAGTGCTGATCGGCCAAGCAACGGTCGGTCTGGCTGGCGGACCGCACGGCGTCGTCGACGAGGCGGTGATCAAGGGTCTGTTGCCAGCGCTGGAGTAAGCTGTGACCACCAGACTGGCGCGAGCAAACCGAGACAGCCCACATGGCTGACCTGGGTTCACGGCCTGCCAGAGCGGGTGGGCCGCCCCCCTGCTGGAACAGGTCTGGCTTACTGCCCGCCGGCGCGCAACTTGGCGATCGCGGCGATGATCTTCTGCTGCAACTCGGGGGTGTGAACCACCCACAGACGTCCCCCACGCAGCAGCCGCATGCCGACGCCCTTGCGTTCCCAGACTCTCTCACCACCGGTCATCGCCTGTAGCCGCTCGATCAGCACCGCTGGGTTGGAAAGTCCTCCCGCGCTGCGCTGCACCATCCACGGTGCGTTGCGGTTTCGATCACGGTAGATCGGCCGAGAGAAGGCGGGCCTGCTCTCCAGTTGTGGTGTGCCCAGCGGAACGAACGTCCGATCGGAGAAAGGCTGATCCAGGCGTTGCGTCGCAAACCCCAGCCGGGGCGCTTGACGGACTCTGCCCGTTCCGTACAGCTCCCGAGCCGTATAAGGGCGCTCGGGATACGCATCCATCAGCCCCAGGCCGGGAGCCGCAAAATCGCGAATCACGACCATCAGGTCACCGACATAGTGTGCCTGGCCCAACGCCCCCTGCGGGCTGCCACGGCGGTCTCCGACGCGCACCACGCCATTGACAATGCTCCAATCGAGACCGGTCATGTCGAACACCAGGGCGAGCGTTTTGTCCACACTCAGCCTGGAGACCTTC
>CAZANL010000268.1:5428-6613 GCA_964486115.1 uncultured Planctomycetota bacterium | reverse complement strand
TGCATCCGATGCATCATGCCGAGCGCGATTCGCGCGTCGACGACGATCTTCTGCTTGGGAAACTGCGCGAGAAGCCGCTCGAACAGCGGGATCGGGTCCCGATACCGCTTGATCAGCTCGGGCACCGCGGGGTCCAGCTTGGAGCTGTCCTGCTGCCTCCGGTAATTGCGCATCCGCCTGAAGTGCATCCCCTTGTGGTACAGCGCGACGGCCTGGACGCGCCGCTGGCCGCCCTCGGCGGCCAGCCGATACAGCTCGTCGTAGATGAAGATCAGCCGCTCTTCGAGGTTGAGCTTCTTGATGTCATAGACCTTCGGCGGGTTGATCACGAAGCCGGGACGCAGCCGATGATAGCGCCGCTGGCTGAGCATCGAGAGCGCGGTCGCCAGCTCACCGTTGGTGCCGAGGATCTCCGGCAGCGGGGGAGCCTCCCCCTTCTTGACCTGACCGACGCGCCGCATGGCGTCCAGTGCGAGGAAGTTATTGCGCGCCGCCTCGTAGCTCTTGACCGCGTTTTCCATATCCGAGGCCTGGCTGTTGACGTAGGTCCCGCCCTGGACGTGGCGGCCCCAGGTCGTCTTTCCGCCCTTGCGGTAGCCGTAATGCGGCTTGTGGTACCAGATGCCGCCCAGCGTGCGCTGGTGGCGACCGGCCCAGACCGTGCCGGCCAGGGCCTTGGCATAGGCCTGACCCCGCTCGAGCGACTTGTCATATTGCCGCAGGCGTGCCAGGCAGATCACCACCTTCAGCTCGGCGTCCCGCAGCACCGCGGCACTCGCCTTGCTGGCCAGCAGCTTCTCGTACAGCGGCAGCGCCTTGGAGTAGGTCTTCTCGGTGTAGGCCTTGAGCGCCCGTTTCTCTAGATCCGCCGGCTTCTCGTCAGACTTGTCGGCGAGGGTGTAGAAGGCGAAACTACCGAGGAGAAGGGTCAGGATGGTGAACACGAACACCAGGTGCTTGCGAACGGACATGGACGATCCCCAAGTGCGGACTCTCAGACTGCCAGTAGACTTGTTCAGACGACGCTCCAGGAGAAAGGTTCCCGCTTTCCGAAAAAGGGCGGAGAAAACCCAAGCTCAGCAGCCAGGGATCGGTCCCTCGGCCCAGGCCTATCATCTCAGACGAATCTCCCGCAGTGCGCCGATTAGACAGATTTGGCCCCACTGGGTCAAGATCACCGCTTTT
>CAZANL010000268.1:0-5418 GCA_964486115.1 uncultured Planctomycetota bacterium | reverse complement strand
TTTTCTCGGTACCAAAAGGTGGGTACCATATCTTGACCCCATGCCGGACCAGCAACTGAAACCCAAGTACGACCTGGAGCTACACTCTCCCAACTGGCTCGACCGGTTCCCCCGGATCGGGTTCCAGGAATACTACGAGAAGTGGCGTAAGAAGGCCCAAGAAGCGCAGGGGATGTTCGCCGGGGACGAGCCGGGCCAGGCTCCCGAGGATGCCTACACCTTCGAAAAGCTGGCCTTCGAGACGGCTGGCGGCCTCCGGCTGCTGCTCAAGCTCTACATGCCGTTCGCCCTCTCGGTCTTTGCCACCTCCTTTTTCTGGGACTTCCACGGCCTCCTCCGCGCCTGTTCGATCGCCGGGATGATCGGCTTCGGCACCAACTGGATCGCCGTCAAGATGCTGTTCCGGCCCCGCTCCCCCCGACCGATCTTCGGCCAGGGACTGATCCCGTCCCAGCGCCAGGAGATCCTGACCAAGGTGGCGGACGAGATCTGCGAGAAGCTGATCAACGAGAGCAAGATCCGCCAGGAGATCGAGGAACGGGAGCTGGTGGCCAAGATGACCGCCGAGACGCTTCAGCAGCTTCAGCACCTGGTCCGCGAGCCTGAGTTCGTCAACGACACCCGCTCGATGCTGCTGACGGTGGCTGAGGATCTGGTCGGCAAACAGGAATTTCGCGCCAAGGTCGTCGAGGCCTGTGAAGAGCGCATGCGCGAAGTTGCCGGTCAGAGCCTGTCCAATTACCTGCTCGACAAGGCCCGCCACTTTTGGTTCGGCCCGGTCCATCCGCTGGTCGACAGAGAGCTCGACGCACTACCCGAGACGATCGACAAGGTGCTCAAGGAGTTCGGGACGATCATCGACCGCCTTCCCACTGTGCTCAACAACCGACGCGAGCTGATCGAGGAGACCCTGACCCGGATCGTGATGGCTTTCGTCAAGGAGGTCGACATGCACTCGATGTTGACCAAGACGCTGGACACGGTCACCCCCGCTCAGCTCGAGCAGAGCTTTCATGAGTTCGCTGACGACAAGCTGTCCTACATCACCCTGCTCGGTGGCGTTCTCGGGGCGATCGGCGGGATGATCATCGTCTGGCCCTTCCATTCGATCATCGGCCTGCTGATCCTGGCCGCCGGCCTCGGCCTGGCCGACCTGCTGCTCTATCCAATGATGTCCCATCGCCTCTGGCCTCGCCAGCACGAGAAGCAGCCGTGAAGCTCGGCTGGTTGGTCCTTCTGCTACTTTTCGCCGGGCCCGCCTGGTCGCAGGACGCGGACAGACTGTCCCAGGAACTCGACCACCCACAGTGGAAGGTTCGGGACCGGGCTACCAAGGCACTCATTCGAATGGGACGCGGCGCCGTCCCAGCCTTGCGGCGGGTGATTGTCCGGGGTAGCCCCGAAGCACGCTGGCGTGCCAAGGAAGCCCTCTTCCGAATCTTTCCCGAGCAGTCCTTCTTCGATGCGCTGGCCTTGGTCGACCAGGACAAACTGGACCTGGCAGTCGCTCGGATCAAACCTCTGCTGGCCATCCTCCCCTCAAAAACCCGCCCAAATCCAGCCTGGACGCTGCAAATCATCGAGCAGGTGCGGGGCCTCGCGCCTGACGATCAGCCGAGCCTCACTCGCGCCATCGCCTACCACAACCTGCAGTGCCTGCTTCGGGAAGCCGGCATCAGCAGCGGACGGATACGCGAGCAAGCCCGCAGGCTGTATCGCCCGCTGATCTCAGGTAACAGGCGCGCGGCCCGCTTGCTGGCTGTTCTGGACATGGAAGCTGGTGACCGTAAAGCCGCCGAGAAACACTGGAAGCTGGGGAAACCGACCAAGCAGGAGCAGTCCTCATTCTGGACGCTTTACGACATCGCCTGCTACAAGGCGGTCCAGGGCAAACGCACCCAGGCGCTCGACGCGCTGGCCCGAGCTATCTTCAAGAACCCCGGCGCACGCCGGGAAGCTCGCATCTCGAGCGACTTTCACATGCTACAAGGTCTGCCCGAATTCGATCAACTGATCGAGGGGAAGATCAAGCCAGGAGGAACCAAGAAGTGAAATCAACCCTTCTCATCTGGACCGTGGCGCTGATCGGGCTGGCCTCAGGCGCAGCTCACGGCCAGGAGAACAAAACCATCCAAGGGCTCCTGGCCAAGATCTATGCCTGGGAACTGGTCGAAGGCCGCCTGGTTCTGAAGGTGCTCGCCAAGGGACGACCGGATTTCTTCGGTGAAGCCAGTAACCTCGGGCTCGGTGTCACCTATTCCTGGCGCTCAGGAAGCGGCTCCAGCAGCAGTGGTAGAGGAGGGGAGCAGATCCATTTCTCGGAAAGGGCGTTCAGCTGCCACTCCAAGAAACGAGACCTGCGTTTTAGCGTGTTGACAGGCCACCGCTTCAGCTCGATTCTGCTGTCCTGCTCCGGTGACCGATTGCTCGTTTTCCAGCAATCCACGCTGGCCCGTCTGGTCATCTTCGACGGCCCCAAGTCGACGGTTGCTACCGGCAAGGACTACCTCGACCTGGTTTCTCGCAACCCGGCAGCTTGCCGGGCGATGGAGAAGTTGCTCGGCCAGTACCTCCTGGAGCCACCCATTCACCCGCTCCAGCGAAAAGTGATCGACCTGGCTCTCCGGGGGTTCGAGCCCATCTCCGACGAGCACGCCAAGCAGTGGCAGGCCAAGATCGCACTCCTCGGCAACAAGACATTCAAGATCCGCACGGCGGCGACGCAGAATCTAAAAAAGCAGCTTCACAGCGGTGATCCACGCCTTTATCGGTACCTCGAAATGTCGCTGAAGGAGACTTAAAACCCAGAGATTCACACCCACATCGAGCAGTTGCTTAAAGGCCTCCAGCGGCTGAAGAAATCCTACGCGTTGGTCGCTTCGCGCAATCTCCACCGGGACTTGGCATACCTGGTTCAGCTGCTCGATCATCCCGACAAGGACGTCCGGACCGCCACCGAGACTCGGCTGCAGAAGCTCACCGGACAGAAAGCCGGCTGGAAAACCTGGTACGCGACCCACAAGGGAAAGCTCCTCTGGGATGCCTCAGCAGGCATCTACACCCCAGAAAAGTGAGTGCCTGGGAGGCGGCACCAAAGTGTCCCGGACGACCGTGACACAGGCCAGTTCAATCCTCGGTGCAGGGAACAGCGTGAAGCTTGCGTCGGAGAGAAGAGGCGCTGTGTATTGCGTCTGACGAATCGTGACAGCCATCATGCCATGCTAAGCTCATGGCAAGGAGGGCCAGCAGGACGGCCGCATCGCCGTGCTCAGCAGTGAAGGTGCCGTGCTTGACATAATGGCCGGCCTGTATGGGCGGAGTAAGGACGGTTCGGGAAGCGTCGACCTGTTCCTTCGGGCGCACTGCGGGGATGATCTGCAGGTAGATCGGATCGGCCGGGAGGGTGGCTTGCTCAAATCGCCGGCACTGACCCTGGGGATCACCATCCAGCCTGCCCTTTTTCGCAGCGGCTGGGCGAAGCAGGCGCACCGGGACCGCGGACTCCATGCGCGGTTTCTCTACTCGGTGCCCGAGAGTATCGTGGGCAGCCGTGAAGTCCTTCCGGATCCAGTTCCCGAGGCCTTGAGGATCCAGTACCGCGAGTACGTCTCTCGAGTCCTCAAACTTGAGGGCGAAGGTCCTGATCAACCGCATTAGCTTATGCTCGAGACCTCGGCCGTCACTACGTTCAGGCGGTTCATGCAAGAGTTGGAGCCACAGCTCGCGGAAGGTGGTGAGCTACATGGCTTACAAGATTGGGCGGGCAAGCTCTCCGGCGCCGTGCTGCGGTTGGCCGGCTTGCTTCACATCGCCGATGCAGCGAGCGTCGTGTCGGACATGGGCCAGGTGACAAACAGCCAGATGGAGAAAGCGATTCGCCTTGGAGAATACCTGCTCGATCACGCGAAGATAGCGTTCGATCACATGGGTGCCGACGCGGACCTCGAGCAGGCGCGGCGGATCCTGAAGGTGATAACCAACCGAGGGAAGCACACGATCAGTCGCCGTGATATCTATCAGGCGCTGAAGGGCACCTACCCGACCGTGGCATCGCTCCAGCCTGGCCTCGACATCTTGATGGACCACGAACACATCCGTCAGCAGGACCCGGTCGCTGGGTCGAACGGCGGTCGGCCTTCCCCGGCGTTCGAGGTCAATCCAAACACCGAAAGGGATCCCCAGAACCCCCAAAACGGTGGGTTTTGAGGGTTTTGAGGATGAAATCAGCCATGACAGAAACGCTGCAACAACTCCGTCGGCACCTACACGGCCTTCCACCCGGGACCACTGGCCGCGATGAACTCGTCGAGGTTCTGTCGGCCGCATGGCACCACCTCGACGGCGCCCACCAGACCCAGATGACCGCCGACAAGCTCGACCGTATGGAGAAGGTCAACTGGGACACACCGCTGTTGACCTTCGAGATCGAGCGGCACGGTCCAGGGATCGGTGTACGCGGAGATGCAGAGCTGGGTGGTCGACATCTGGGCCTGCACCGCGATGCCCTACATCGGCACCCGCAAGCGACTGGTCGCCAAACGCAACAAGCGGCTCGACGTCCGACCGCTTGCGGAGGCGATCGTGAAGTCCATCGTGCAGCAGAAGCTCGACGATCGGATGCACTGGAACGACGACCGCACCAAGGTGATGATCTTCCCAGGACGGATGATGCCGGAGTCGTACGTGCCGAAGCAGACGATCGCGAGAAGGCGAAAGCGGTTCAGGAAGCTGGTGATCGAGCTGCTCGAGCCGCCGGGGTGGGTGCCGGGCAGGAAGGCGCATGTGTATGAGCGGGTGTCTGAGAAGGTGCCGTGATCCCGACTGCACCCTCGGCGTTCGCCTGCTAGAGACAGGCACCGACCTGGCCACAGCGAAGCAGCTCGCGCGTCACGCGTCGGTCGAAACCGGAGCCGATGATGATGAAGCCCAGCTCCTCGTCGGTCTGCGTTGACATCGTGGTTGTTCTACCCTGATCGTGCCGTTACGCTAGCCCGGATTCCGAGGAGAGCGGCCAGCCGCTGCCACGTTCAGGTAGCGGGTTGTCCGAGCCGGAACAATCGCCTGAACAGGTCGGCTGCGTTTGCGCGCCCAGAATCCCGGTGAGCCTGCCGGAGCTCGGCCACCGGGGCATCCAGCAGCTGGGTGACGATCCGCCGGGTGGCGGCCTCCACCTGATCCTGCTGCCAGGGGGTCAGGTCGCTGACCTTGAACAGCTTGGCCAGTGCGTCGAGACGAACCGCATCGCCCCGCCGACACAGCTCGCAGATCGACGGCTGCAGGGAGGCGTCGGAGAGCAGGCAGTCGAAACGGCTGCAGGCCACTTCGGTCATGGTCTACCCATGGAACGACGTGGCATCGTCAGCCCAGTTATCGAGCAGGCCCGAGAATGCGTCCTCGTCGACCAGCTTCAGGCCCCGA
>CAZANL010000267.1:0-6619 GCA_964486115.1 uncultured Planctomycetota bacterium | reverse complement strand
AAAAATTCCGGCTCGTCACCGAAGGACCGCCCAACTGGACCAGCTTCAATCAGTTCTGGAAGATGTTCTCCGAGGAAGGCGCGACCGTCGTCGCCTCGACCTATACCAAGGTCGGCGGAACCTACGACGAGGGGTTCCGCCACGATCCCGAGCGGCCGCTCGAGTCGATGGCCGAGTACTGCCTGGGCTGCTATACCAACCGCAACCTGGGCAGCCGGATCGATACGATCTGTCGCTACATCGAGGAGTACGAGGCGGACGGACTGCTGATCAATTCGGTCAAGTCCTGCAACTCGTTCGCCGCGGGCCAGCTGCTCATCCTGCGCGAGGTGGAAAGACGCACCGGCCGGCCAGGTGGCTTCATCGAGAGCGATCTGGTCGACCCGCGTTACTTCTCGGCGTCCAACATCAAGAACCGGATCGAGTCTTACCTGCAGATGATCGACCAGCGGCGTGCACAGGGGGTCTCCGTCTGATGCGGTGCTTCGCCGGAATCGACCTCGGCAGCACCACGACCAAGTGCGTGCTGATCGATGAAGACGCCAACGTGATCGGACGCGGACTGACCAACAGCCGCAGTGACTACGACGTGGCCTGCGCGGTCTCGCGCAGCGAGGCGCTGGCCGACGCGCGCTTCGGAATGGCGCGTAAGGCGATGCCCGAGCTGGGCACCCCGGAGTCGCGCGAGAAGCTGCTCGAACTGCTTGCCCACCGCTTTCGCCTGGCCCAGCACAGGGCGCAGCTCGAGGTCCTGCGCCAGAAGGTGATGATCCAGGTGCCCGCCGTCGAACGACTCTATCCTGCCGCTGCCCTCGAAGACGCAGTTTCCGGCATTCTCGATGACATGGAGTGCAGCACCGAGGCCCTGTTCGCCCCGGGCGCGCGGAAGAGGTCGCACTTTTTTCGTGACAACGCGGCCAGCCAGTATGCGACGTTTGCGGAGCCCTCGGCCGAAGCTGGCCTGCGACCATACGACGCATTGCTCGGCGTGTTCGACAAGGCGATCCTGAATGTCGAGAACCAGCCAATCGACCTCCCGTTCAGCCAGGCGGTCGGCGACTCACTGGACACCTGCCTGGACGAATCCGGTTATCACGGGGAGCAGGGAGCGCAGATCCGCGACGCGCTTTCCACCGCGTTCGCGATCGACCTGGAGATCCTCAGCACGGTGGGCACCGGGTATGGTCGGGTGCGACTGCCGTTTCCGAAGCGACAGATTCGCTCCGAGATCCTCGGCCTCGGCGCACACGAGATGTTCCCCGGCACGGCCACCGTCCTCGACATCGGCGGCCAGGACACCAAGGCGATCCAGGTCGACCCCTCCGGCATCGTCACCAGCTTCCAGATGAACGACCGCTGCGCCGCGGGCTGCGGCCGGTATCTGGGCTACATCGCGGACGAGATGAACCTCGGCGTTCACGAGCTCGGCCCGATGGCCCAGAAAGCCACACGCGCTGTCCGGATCAACTCGACCTGCACGGTCTTCGCAGGAGCGGAGCTGCGCGATCGGCTGACACTGGGTGAGAAGCGCGAGGACATCCTCGCGGGCCTGCACCGGGCGATCATCCTTCGTGCGATGTCGCTACTGGCGCGATCGGGCGGCGTTCGCAGCCAGTTCACCTTCACCGGCGGCGTGGCCAACAACGTCGCCGCCGTGGACGCCTTGCGGCAACTGATCAGCGAGAACTATGGCGAGATGCAGATCAACATCTCGCCGGACTCGATCTATACCGGCGCACTCGGCGCCGCGGTGTTCGCTCAGCGGGACGGCGCGCCGACACTGGAGGAGGCAGCATGACGGTCACGGCGGGCATCGACGTGGGCTCGAACGCGGTCAAGGCGGTGGTGATGCGACACGGCGACGCACGCGAGATACTCTCGTCATCGGTCGAGCGGATCCGCAAGCGCGACATCAGGCAGGTAATCGGAGAGTGCTGGCGGCACGCCCTGGATGGCGCCGGGGTCGCCGAGTCGGACGTGGCCTACATCGCGACGACGGGTGAAGGCGACCTTGTCAAATTCCGCACTGGCCACTTCTACGGCATGACGACCCATGCGCGTGGCGCGATCGAGCTCGATCCTGAGGCCCGCGCCGTGCTCGACGTGGGCGCACTGCACGGCCGGGCGATCGTTATCGACGAGCGCTCTAAGGTGCTCGAATACCGGATGACCAGCCAGTGCGCATCCGGCTCGGGGCAGTTCCTGGAGAACATCGCGCGATATCTGGGGATCGCGCTCGAAGAGGTCGGGCCGCTCTCGCTCAAGGCGGCTGCGCCCGAGGCGCCATCGGGTATCTGCGCGGTGCTGGCCGAGACCGACGTGATCAACATGGTCTCCCGGGGGGTGTCGATCCCGAACATTCTCAAGGGAATTCACCTGTCGATGGCAGCCCGCTACATCAAGCTACTCGGCTCGGCCAGGGCCAGCGGCATCGTGCTGGTCACCGGCGGGCTGGCGGGGGACCGCGGCCTGGCGGTGGCGCTTCAGGAAGAAGCCGGCAATGCCAGGACGCCCATCGAGATTCGCTCACATCCTCGGTCGATTCAAGCCGGGGCGATCGGAGCAGCCTGCTGGGGGCAGTTCCGGCTGCAAAAGCTCCGCGCTCGCGGTGCGACTGAACTCCTGACAGGCAACGCCCGATGAACGACGAACCGACAATGGACCAAGCCACCGAGGTCACGGTCCGGACCCTGAGGCCGGAGGACCTGGATCGCGTGGTGCGTATCGATGCACTGGTCAGCGGCGGTAGCCGCGGCGAGTTCTACCAAAGAAAACTCGATGAGGCGTTGCGTGAGTCCTGGGTGGTCATCTCGCAGGGCGCGGAGATCGATGGGACCCTCGTCGGCTTCGTGCTCGGCCGGCTGTACTGCGGCGAGTTCGGCGTGCCCGAGCAGGTCGCGATCATCGATTCGATCGGGGTCGATCCCGCCTTCGGCGGACGCCGTGTAGCGTCGGCGATGGTCACACAGCTAGCGCGAAACCTGCAGTCGTTGAGGATCGAGATCATTCGCACGGAGGTGGACTGGGAATCCCAGGACCTGCTGCGGTTCTTCGCCAGTCAGGGCTTCAAGCCGAGCCAGCTGCTCAGCCTGGAGCTTCGGCTCACACCGCCATGACCTGTCTGCTCGACGAGCTCAAGGCCTATACCGGCTTCGAGGAATCAGACTCGGCGCTGCTGGCGCGGATCACGCTGTCCGAGGCACAGCTGATGAAGCTGCTCGATCGGTTCTACCACCAGGTCATGGCGACACCGCAGACCCGACGCCTGGTCAGCAACCCAGAGACTCTGGCACGCCTCCGACAGACTTTGCATGTGTGGGTCGTCTTGCTGTTCTCCGGCCCTCACGACCAGACATACTTCGACAAGCGGCAACGAATTGGCCAGCGGCACGTCGAGATCGGCCTGGAGCACCACCACGTCTCCGCTGCGATGGCGGTGCTGCGCGAAGAGCTGGTCGTCTGCGTTCACGCGGTGGTCCCGGTCGGCAGCAGCAGGACACAACCCACCCTCCGCGCGATGCACAAGCTGCTCGACATCGAGCTGGCGATCATGATGGAGACGTATCAAGAAGAGCGGCTGCGGCTCGAGATGCTGCGCGAGATGCAAGAACACCGGCGACAGAGCGAAGAGAAACGCCGGCTGGCGACGATCGGCCAGATGGTGGCCGGCATCGCGCACGAGATCCGCACGCCGATGCAAGTCCTGACGACTTCCTTCGAGGCGCTTCCAGGGAATACGGCGGCACTCGATCGCGGACGCCTCGCGCTGCGACAGATGCAGGACTTCATCCAGGAGATCCTCGACTATGCGAAGGAGGTCCAGCTCGACCTCGCGCCGGTCGACACCCGAACCCTGGTTGCGTCTGCCCTGTCGGACCTGACCGAGCTGATCACACGGACCGATGTCACGATCTGCACCAGCAAGCTCAGCGCTCGGGAACGAATCCTCGCCGACCCATTCCGCCTCAAGCAGGTCTTCGTCAACCTGCTGCGCAACGGCATCGAGGCCACCCAGCCCGGTGGACGCATCTGGGTCGAGGCCCGCGAGGCGATGGGCCGCAGCGGCCCGTTCGTCGCGTTCGTGATCCGGGACGAGGGGCGCGGAATTCCATCGGCGGACATGGAAAAGCTCTTCGTCCCATTCTTCACGACGAAGCCACGGGGAACCGGCCTGGGTTTGCCGATCGTCCAGCGACTGGTCCACGCCCATGGAGGCCAGATCGAGGTTAGCAGCGAGCCAGAGCAAGGCACCCAGGTCGTGGTCCGCATACCCGCTGCCGTGTCGGCAAAGGGGACCGCTTGATGGCGGGAGAAACCCTTCTGGTGGTAGAGGATGACCCCCTGATCGGAGAGGCCGTTCAGGAGCGGCTTTCGAAGGCTGGATACGACACCACCCTGGCCTCCAGCGGCGGTTGTGCCCTCGATCTGCTCGATCGCCAGGACTACGACCTCCTGCTGCTCGACAACCGGCTGCCGGACACCACGGGCCTGAAGCTGTTCTGTCAGCTCAAGGAGCGCAGCCCCGAGACCCTGGCAATCCTGATGAGCGCCTACAGCACCGTGCAGGACGCTGTCGAAGCGATGAAGCTGGGCGCGTTCCACTACCTCGTCAAGCCATTCAACATGGACGAGATGCTGCTGTTAGTGCACAACGCCCTGGAAACGACCCGTTTGCGTCGCGAGGTGCGGTTGCTGCGAGATCAGAACTGGAAACGGTTCGGCACGCACCGGATTCTGGGGCAAGACCCAGGGATGCTGGAGATTCTCGGACTGGTCGAGAAAGTTGTCGAACACGGCGCCAGGACCCTGTTGATCACGGGCGAGTCGGGCACGGGCAAGGATCTGCTGGCCAAGACCGTGCATCAGTCCGGTCCCCGGGCGAGCGCCCCGTACATGAACATCACCTGCTCGGCCCTGCCGCTGCACCTGCTGGAGAGCGAGCTGTTCGGTCACGAGCGCGGCTCGTTCACCGATGCCCGCGAACAGAAGAAGGGCCTGCTCGAGGTCGCGCGCAACGGCACCGTGTTGCTCGACGAGATCGGCGACATGCCCCTGCCTTTGCAGGCCAAGATGCTGCGCTTCCTGGAAGACCGCGCCTTCAAGCGCATCGGGGGAACGAGCGACATCCAGGTCGACGTGCAGATCATCGCCGCGACACACCGCGACCTGCAGCAGATGGTGGTGAACGGGGCGTTTCGCAACGATCTGTACTATCGCTTGAGCGTGATACCGATCCACATCCCTCCGCTGCGCGAGCGGCGAGGCGACATTCCGCTTCTGGTCGGACACTTCATCGAGAACCTGAACCGTGAATTCCACCGCGGCTACGAGGCGCCCACGCCAGAGGTGCTGGCACTACTCGAAGCCTACCACTGGCCGGGGAATGTCCGGGAGCTGCGCAACGTGCTCGAGCGCGCCTTCATTCTCGGCGACGGCGAGCAGATTCGATCGGACGACCTGCCGATCGAGATCCGCAACCCCTGGGGCGCCACCCGGGGCCGCCGACAGACTTTCACCCTGCCACTCGAAGGCGTCGTACTGGAGGAGGTCGAGCAGGATCTGGTGCAACAGGCCCTCGAGTTGGCCGAAGGCAATCAGACCCAGGCCGCGCGCCTGCTGGGCATGACCCGCGATCAAATCAAGTACCGCCTGAAGAAGTACCGGGCCGAACGGAAGCGGGCGGCGGCACGGTCTACCCCAGCAAGCTGAGCAGATTCGTCACCAGCAGCATACCCGTCAGGCCGACCATCACACCCCAGCTGGTCAGGGTCCGGCCGCCCTCTTCCAGAGCATCAGGAATCAGCTCGCTGACCACGATGTAGATCATCGCGCCACCGGCGAATCCCAGGCTGACCGCGAGCAGCGGCTTGAACAGCCAGACCGCCAGTGCCGCCGGGACCGCCAGCAGCGGCTGCGGGACACTGGAGAGGACCGAAAGCCCAGCGCAGCGCCAGATCGACGCCCCCTCGCTGTGCAGCGGCAGCGAGATTGCAATCCCCTCGGGAATGTTGTGGACAGATATCGCCAGCGCCATCACCAGGCCAAAGCGAAGATCACCGGTGGCGAAGCCGACCCCGATGGCAATGCCTTCGGGAATCGAATGAACAAACATCGCCAGGAAGAGCAGGAAGCCCTTGCGTCCTTCGCGCGGGCCCCAGTCGTGCCCTGTCATGTAGCGCTGGGCACCCCAGAAGAACAACGCGCCGAGCAGCAGCCCGACCATCACTTCGTAGGGCGCGCTCGGCCGCGCTTGCTTCAGCGCGATGCCCTCCTGGGCCAGGGAAAAAACCGAGGCGGAGATCATCATACCCGCGGCCCCGGCGCCTGCGAAGGCGCGCACCAGCCGCGACCCGTCACGGGGAATCAGCGCCACCGGGAGTGCGCCGAGGCCCGTGGCCAGCGCGCTCAGTACCCCCGTCCCCAGGCTCCAGTACAGGACATCCGCCTGGTTCACACTCGACCTACGTCTGGTGAGTGGGCCTCAAGCAGCCCACATCGCGCTCGTCAGCGACTCCCAACTGGAGCGGAGGGTAGCGGTTCTCGATGTCCATGTCGAAACAGGGAGCAAACCGCGTACCAAGGTCAGAGCATGCCCCCCCCCAGCTGACCCGAATGGAGC
>CAZANL010000266.1:3355-6630 GCA_964486115.1 uncultured Planctomycetota bacterium | reverse complement strand
CCGCCGCCGCCGGAAGATCTGTCGGCAGCGCGGCTGCTCGATGGGCCGAGTGCACGCGAGGCGGCGTCCATCGCGCGCGAACTGCGTTCGCGGGCCGCAGAGGGGCGCTCCTACGAGGAGATGGCGGTGCTGCTGCGCACCCGTCAGCTGCTGCCGGCGCTGCGGCATGCTTTCGAGGCCTTCGGCCTGCCGTATGTCGTCTGGCGCGGCAGTGGGTTCTATCAGAGTCAGGAGGTGCGGGATCTGGTCGGTTTGCTGACGTGTCTGGCCGAACCTGGAGACCAGGTGGCGCTGGCGGGGGTGCTTCGCTCGCCGCTGATCGGTATGTCCGATGTCGGGCTGTTTCATCTGTGGCGTGGAGGGGGGCTGGGGGTCTCCGCGGATCTGGGCGAAGGTTTTCTGGGGCGGTGCGATGCATTCGCCGCCGGACTGGCCAGAAGGTTGTTGGACCGCGGGCGCCGGCTGATTGGCCACGTCCCGGTGGCTGAGGTGCTGCGCGAGCTGCTCGATGAGAGCGGCGCGATGTCGTCCTACCGCGAGGGGGCTGATGGCGAGCAGGCCGTGGCCAACATCGAGAAGTTGCTGGGCATCATCCGCAGCCTGGATCAGGGGCGTGGAATTCACGCCGTGCGTGAGGTGCTCGAGGGCCTGATCGCTGCGGGCCACCCGGAGGGAATGGCTCCGCTGGATCTGAGTGAGCAGCGCGGCGTTCGGCTGATGACGGTTCACGCGGCCAAGGGGCTGCAGTTCCCCGTCGTCGTCGTTGCCGGCCTGGCTCGGCCGGTTCGCCCAGCCGGAGCATCGCTGGTCGTCGAGCGTCATCCCGAGCTCGGGCCGCGGGCGGTGGTCTCACTGCCCGGTGAGCCTGCGATGCTGCGTCAACTGTTCGGCGCGAGACGGGATGCCATGGAGCGAGCCGAAGGCAAGCGGCTGCTCTACGTCGCCTGCACCCGGGCACAGGAGGAGCTGATTCTCTCCGCCGCACTGCGCGAAACGGAGGATGGATTTGTCTCGCCCACCGAGGGAGGACGCATCTGGGAATGGTGGTCGTTACTGGGTGCAGCCTGGGATGTGGGGGAGATCCTACCGCTGGATGCCGCACTGCCCGGTGTCGAGTTGGTTCGCGGCAACCCGGAGCTGCCGGCCGTGCCGGCGCTGGCCGGTGAAATTCAGCCGCCGCGACTGGAGGTCCCGCGTCCGCCATCTCATCGCGCGCCCCCGACCGTCAAGGCAGACGCTCTGCACCGTTTTGCCGAGTGCCCACGGCGCTACTACTACGGGTCGGTACTGGGGATGACCGAAAGTGGATCCTTGCCGGCCCAGGGGCTGCCGTTCCGGGTGTCGCAGGACGATGCGTGGGTCGAGGGCCACCTGGATCCTCCCACGGTGGAGCGCCTGCGCGATATCTTGGGGTCCGCGTTGTTGGCGCGAGCAGTCGAGGCCTCTCGGCAGGCTCGGTTCCCGGCCTCGGAGCGGCCGCCCTGCGACAGCTGTGGCTTCGGTGACGGTGTATGCGATCAGCGCCGCTTTACCATCGGATAGCCCCAGCCGCTTGCCTGACAGTCAGGGTTACGGCGGTCGGCTATTTCTCGATCTGTTCCAGCAGTGTGCGCGCCTCCCGCATCCGCGGATGGTGCTCGAGTATCTGCTGGAGTTGCACGCGGGCTTGTTGATCCTGGCCGATTGCTTCGAGAGTCTGTGCCAGGTTGAAGCGGGACCAGCTGAAGTCGGGTAGAACGCTGAGTGCACGGCGGAAGTATGCGATCGCCTTCTGGGGTTGCCCGAGATTGTAGTAACACATGCCGCTGAAGTTGAGCAGCAGGACGTTGTCTGGTCGGATCTCCAGAGCAGTGGCAAACTGTTGCAATGCGACCGGGTAGGCTCCCGCTTCAGCGGCAGCTACGCCCTCGGCATAGCATTCGTCGAAGCGGTTCTTCTTCAACAAGTCGCGTATGCTCGATCGGTCCAGCAGGGCGAGCGCCTGTGTGAAGGCGGTGTGCGCCTTGCTGCGGTCGTTACTGTAGCCGTGGGCCACTCCCTGCAACAGCAGATCCCTCACCTGCTCCCGCTTGCGCAGAGAGGAGAGGAACTCGGCTGATGCGCCGGTCAGCCGTGGCGCGATCGATGTGGCCAGGGTGGTGAACAGGGCGAGGGTCTGCGGCAGTGTTTTTTCTCCGCGAAGCTGATTGCGTGGGATGCGTAGCGGCAGCAAGAAATTGTCGTCGGTATTGAGCGGAGAGTTCCGCACGGCCGGCCCGATGGTGGTCTGGTCGGCGACGAACAGCGTCAGCAGGTCCTCCAGGTTCTGGACGTCGATCAGCGCCAGACTTTTTTTGATCTCGGGGCGGGCCAGGTCTTGTGCCAGCAGCGCCAGATCCAGGCGCATCGGCTGCCGGGTGGCGACGAACACGGCGTGCTTGCCGCTCTGCGGCGGAAACCAGATGCTGACGCGGCCGAAGGCCTCGAGCATCGTGCGCAACAGGCAGCGTAAGTCGTCGGCGGTCATATCGTAGATCGGCACCCAGGTGCTGAACACACCGCCGGGAGTCAGGCGTTCGCGGCACAGCCGATAATAGGCCAGCGTGTAGGTGTCGCTGTTGACCGCCGGATGGGTCGAGTCGCTCATGATCACGTCGTAGCGCTCACGCGTGGTCAGCAGGTGGTTGCGCGCGTCGTTGATGATCAGCCGGAACCGGGGGTTGGACAGCACCTTGCCGTTGATCTCGTCGAAGTGGACGTTGGCGCCGATCTCGCCGGCGCACAACTCCAGGCAGTCCAGTCGCTGTGTGACGTGTCGCACCGAGCAGGCGGAGGCCTCTCCCGAGCCGAAGCCGAGGATGAACGCAGTGGCCGGGGGGCGGCCGTTGAGGGCGTGGAACAGCATGGGCGGCACGTGTCCCTGTACCTTCTGCGTGGCGCGCAGCTTGGGCGAGTCTCCGGCCACTTCGACGCCGTTGACCTCGATGGACAGGTGGCGCTTGTTCTCGTAGTAGTGCGGCGCGCTACGCACGACCGTCACCGTGCCGGCCACCCCGTTATTGTGATACAGGAGGGTACGGTCGGAACGCACATCCCGCAGATTCAGCGTGAACCAGGAGATGGGGGTGTTCCACGGAATCAACCAGATGCAGATGGCTCCGAAGGTGGCGACCACGCTGCCCAGTAAGGCGCCCCGGGTCTGCCAGCTGGCCGTGGGACTGGCCAGAAGTAGTGCGCCACCCAGCAATGCGCTGCTCAGCGACACTGCGAACACCGAGAGGGTGACACCTATCAGG
>CAZANL010000266.1:0-3345 GCA_964486115.1 uncultured Planctomycetota bacterium | reverse complement strand
CCCCGGCGGTATTGGCGGCGTAGCAGGCGCCCACGCCGCCGCCCAGCCAGTCCTTGCCGTTGGTGTAGATCCGGCAGATCAGCGGGAACGAGAGGCCCATCAAAAGGCACGGAGCAAACATGATGAAGCCGGAGTAGGCGAAGTCGGCCAGGCTGTCCGCCACCCAGCCTGCGCCGACCATCTCGCCGATTTTCGGCTGCAGTTCTCGCAGGTGGGTGACCTGATAGGCGCTGGTCAGAGCCAGCAGGCCGATGGTGGCTTGGATCGCTCCGAGGAGAGTCAGTGAACCGGCGTGCCTGTCCAGCAGGTGGGCAAACAGCAGGCTGCCCAGGGCGGCTCCGGCCAGGAATGTGGCCAGCATCGTCGGGAAAGCGTAGATGTTGGCATGCAGGAAGCCGGTCAAGATGCGCGTCCACAAGACCTCGAAGGCCAGCGCGCAGGCGCCCGAGATGAGTGCGGCTACCAGGACCAGTTTCGGCCAGCTGCCCTCGAGTGCGGGATTCGCCCGGGGCTGCGGGGGGGCCTCGTCGGCTGCGCGATCTGGCAGGTCCAACCCTCGGCAGCAGGCGAATGCGAGCAGGCCGATCAGCAGGTTCATGCCATTGGCCAGCAGGGCGGTCTGCCGTGCCCCCAGTGCTGGCAGCAGGACGAAACCGGCGAGCACGGTGCCGGCGACTGCGCCCAGGGTGTTACTGCCGTAGACCAGTCCGAGCCAGCGGCCTGTTCGTTCCGGTCGTTTTCTGGCCAGCTGGGCCAGGACGGGTAGCGTGCCTCCCATCAGCGCCGCAGGTAGCAGAAGCAGCGGAAAGCAGAGTACCAGCCGCAGCCCGATCGACACCGGGCTGCTGCCGTGCATGCTGTCCGGCGCGCTGACCAACAGCCTCATCGCGAATGGAACCAGCAAGGGAAACAGGGCGGCCGTGACCCCGATGGCCAGTTCCATTGCGGCAAACAGCCGAACTGGTCGCCGGATGCGATCGCTCAGACGGCCGAGTAACCAGCCCCCGATCGCCATGCCACCCATGAAGGAAGCCAGGATGACCGTGGTGGCATGGGTAGTGACGCCGAAGACGAAGGTCAGCATTCGCTGCCAGACCACCTCATAGGTCAGCGCGCAGGTGCCAGAGAGGAATGCCAGACAGATTAACAACAGCAACATCGCTCGCGCACTGTCTGGAGACAGGCTGTCTGCTTCATCGCTGGCTCGGGAGAACAAGCGGCCCATGGTTCTGTTAGCTCGAAGCCACCTCGGTCAGCTTCTCGACACCACCTCTGTCTGGCACGTTGACGCGCTTCGGGACTACGAGGCTCTGATGAGCGGTTGGCATCCTGCCGATCAGCCAAGACACTTCGCACGTACGAAGTCTGTAGAGGAGTTTACCCAAGCAAGGGCCCCCGCGCAATTTCCGACAGCCTATCCGGTGTGACCAGACAGCGGCGGATCGAGGGTTCGCAAGAACCAGCGGCTACAATTCGGTTTAGGTTGCCATGGCCCCGCAGGGCATGAGCTGTCGCCGGTCTGTCGTCCGGAGCCTCGGGTGCGTAGTGGCGCAAAACCTGTTGGGGTGGCTCCGCGCAGGTATGCGTGGGTCATTCAGTCTGGAGACCTGCTGTCCGAGGTTCGCTGCACGCGAACTTCCGAGCCTGTCTGAGCTGCATGTCCAGGGCCAGCAATCGCCAGGTCGAGAGACTGGGACACTCGGGTGCCCGGTCCGATATTCGAACAGGTCTCCAGCCTGCGCCGATGCAATCAAGGTGTCACGGGGTGGGCTGCTGGTGCAGCACCTTTGCCTGGGCGTGTGTTACACTGCGCCGACAGTCCGAGCGCGGTGGGCCTCTCGTCATCCATCTGCCCGAGCCTGACCAACGACTCTACGCATCAGAGAAACACTCGTGACCAAGATACTAGTTGCCGACGATGAACCGATGTTGCTGCGCATCTTGACGAGGATCCTGGAGCGAGCAGGCTTCAGCTGTCTGGCGGCCGAGGACGGTGAACGGGCGGTCGAACTCTACAAGAGCTGCCCGGCTGAGATTGATCTGGCGCTCCTCGACCTCAACATGCCGCGACTCGACGGAATCGGGGCGGCCAAGGCCATCTGGCAGGTGGATTCCGAGGCGCGCATCCTCATCGCGAGTGGCGAGGCCTCGGGTGACTTGACGGAGCTTTTCGAGGCTCAGCAGCCGGCGGGATTTCTCTACAAGCCCTTTCGACCTGATCAACTGCTCGAGAAGGTCCAGGAGCAGCTGGCGTAGACCCCCAGCCATCGCACGGGTGTCGACCGGCACTCCTTCTGTCTGGCGGTCGTGGCAGGTGCCTTTCGAGCCATTATTTTCGCGGGTGAGCGAGGAAGAAATCGAGGATCATCTCGCTCGCCTCGAAGTCCCGGCAGACCGGCCCGATGCGTCGGACTGGCAGGTACTGCGTCCCGCCGGGCCAGGTGTGGCCGCCCCCGATTACCTTGACCAGCACGACCGAGGTACCCTGCTGGCCGTCCGAGTACCGCTTGACCATGACCCGTGAGCCATCGTCGCGGCAGCTGTCCGGTACCTCGGTGACCACCGGTTTTTTCCGGCAGCCGTTGTGAGTGCGGAAACGCTCGATCGTCTCCGCCGTCGAGAGGATCACTCCCCGGCTTCGGGGCATGTTGAACAGCCGGATATCACCGCCCGCATAGGGGACGAGCGGATCCTTGGTACCGTTGATCATCATGACCGAGATCGGCTGCTTCGGCCTCTTGTGCGAGATCGCTTGCGTCAGGGCGGCCGTGACCGGCGCGATCGCCGCGACTTTATCAGTCAGGTCCATCGCCAGTCGGATCGACATCAATCCCCCGTTCGAGATGCCAGTGGCGTAGACCCGTCTGGTGTCCACTCCGTAGTGCTCGGTCATCCGGTCGATCACGGCCGAGAGGAAGCCCACGTCGTCATACCGGCGACTCCACCGGTGGAGGTGCTTGGTGCGGCCGTCATGCCACCTCCTGTCGACCCCCTCGGGGAAGACCAGCACGAATCCGCGCTTGTCACCGGCAGCGGTCAGAGTGCCGCTCGTACTGCGATCGAACAGCTTGCCGCGTCCGCCGCCGCCATGCAGTGCGAGAACCAGGGGATGCTTGCCGGTCTTCTGGAATCCGGGGGGTAGGCGAATGTGGTACGTGCGCGTGACGCCATCGTGCTGTAATGACTCGGTCAGGTTTCTAGCCGCCGGTTCTCTGGCGGGCTCCTCGGCGTTTGTCACGCTGAATGCACCCAACAGCAGGACCAAGAGGGGGATCGTGTGTCTCATGCTGCTTTCTACAGCGTCAGACGGGAGGAGGTTCCCGTGAATTCGACTAACCGGTGGGC
>CAZANL010000265.1:0-6651 GCA_964486115.1 uncultured Planctomycetota bacterium | reverse complement strand
CGAAATCAACCAGTTATTTCCGGACAAGCACTAAGGTGCAGATATCGATGCCGGCTCGTGTCGCGAAGAGGTGCTTGTGGGCCCTGGCTTGTGTAGCCCTCGCGGCTCCCCTGGCGGGCGCACTCGAAGACGTAAAACCAGCCGCCGAAAAGGGGGTACAGACCGTACCAGCCTTCTATGGCAGATTGACAGGCGACTGGGCCGGCTCCTACAGCCTCTGGTTACGGCCCGGAGTTCCCGTGCAGGAATACAAGATCAAGGCCCGCAGCGCAGCCGTCGCACAGGGCCACTATTTCCTGATGACCTACACCTGGAAAAACGACAAGCTGCGGCGGGCGGGTGTCTTTTTACTGGGCGGCAAGGGCACCAGCGCCAACACCTCTTGGGGCGACAGTTTTCACATGGCCTCCCAGCCCTTGCTGTGCAGGGGCCAGCTTTCAAAAGACGGCAAGACGCTAGTTTTCAGGGGCAAGTACGCCATGGGCGGAGGCCCGGCCTGGGGGTGGCGGACAGAGTTCACCCTGCAGGGAAAAGACGCTATTCTGATGCAGGCCTTCAACATTCACCCCAGCGGGCAGGAAATGAAGGCCGTCGAGGCCAAGATGAGACGCACGGCCAAGGAGAGAAAATAGGGGTCCGGTGACCCCGCCGTGCTTGCCGAACATGACGTGTTCTTCGGGTAATAGTAGCTGTACTTCTGCTGCGTGACGATCTTCCGCGCGGGGGTCCACGGACCGACCAGTCGAGTGGAATCGGCGTACCAGACCCTCGCCGAGCATCGACGTGCCGGAGGCCTGCACGTCAATCATGATCCAGCGGCTCGGCCGATTCGGAGGCAAAATCCTGCGCTCCGCCCGCGGTGGAGCTGCCGGGCCGTTTCATTCGGTTGCCGTTCGGGCGTAACGACCAGGGCTCGAATCTGCCTGTCGAGACGTGTGTCCACAGGGTCTAGAGCAGTGTCAGATTCAGCGTGCGCTCGAACAGGTTGAGCCCGAGCAGCTTGAGCTCCACCCCCTGGCCAGGTTCCAGTGCCTGATCCGAGCGGACCACCTGCTCGGTCAGGTAGTCGCTCAGCAAGACGGCGTGGCGATTCGGGCCGGCGCTCCCGAGCACCATGGCTTCCAGCGTCTGGCCCACCCGGTCTTCCATGTGGCGTAGCAGCCAGTAGTTGATCCGGTCACGCTCGAGGCGAGAATTCTCCCGGGCTGCGGCATCCGCGGCTGCAGCGATTCGCAGGATCTCCTCTACGTCGTACGGGGGGGGCTCATTGGCAATCACGGCGGACAGTTGCCGCTGCGTCGCCAGATCCTGGTAGCGTCGCAGCGGCGATGTGCCCTGGAGGTAGCGGGGCAGGCCCAAGCCTGAGTGAGGAGATGGCTGGGTGCTCAACCGTCCGGGAGAGAGCAAGTGGCGGATGTTGAAGAAAAAGACGTATGGATCCGGAAACTCGCTGACGTCTGGCAGTTCGCTACTGGTCGCACTCTGTTTGCGGTAGACCACCGGGATCTGTCGCTCAGCGCTGAAGTCGGCCCAGCGCGAGCCGGCGAGGATCATCATCTCGGCCACCAGTCGCCTGGCGGGCGATTGGCCGGACAGACGTCGCAAGATGATCTGGTCATCGATCACTTTCAGCGCTAGCTCCGGGAGAGAGAATTCAATGGCGCCGAGGGCTCGTCGCCGGCTCTGCAGGGCTTTGGCCAGTGTGACGAGCTGGGCAAACGGAGCAGTGTCAGCCTCGATCTCGACGTCCACCTCGTCGTAGTGCCAGTTGCGATCGATGCGAATCAGCGCGGGGTAGAATTGCTCGGCCCGCACCTCGCCGTCGTTGGTCAGTTCGAACTCTGCGGTCAGCGTCAGCCGCTCTCGGTCTTCGATCAAAGAGAGCGTCTCGACGCAGGAGTGTGGCAGCATTGGCAGCGTGCCTTCGGGCAGATAGAGACTGGCGCCCCGCTGGAAAGCGGCCTTGTCGAGCGACGTCTCGGGCAGGATGTGCCGCGAGACCTGCGTGATGTGAATCCACAAACGAAACCCGTCGGCGGTCTGTTCGATGCTCAGCGCATCGTCTGGATCAACGGTCCAGGTCTCGTCGATGGTGAGGGTCGGGAGGTCGCGTAGATCTCGTTGTCCGTCGGACGGAGTGGGTGGGGGCAGGCAGCGAGCAGCCTCCAGCTCGTCGGGCCGAAACTGAGTCGGGATTCCACTGGCTGCCAGAGCCAGGTTCTCATCCGGGTCGAATATACCCAGGGCGATCAGCGCGCGGAACGCGCCTTCCGCCGTCGCTGGCAGATGTGGAACGGCATCGAGTAGCTTGACGGCCCGTTTTGCCTCCGGTGTGTCAATATCGTTCAGCGCGAGTCGACGCAGGTCACCGACGAGATTTGCGTGTGGTTCGATTGCTGCCGCTGCTGGGGCTTGTTCGTGCTGGTGTTGGACGAGGAGCTGAATGAACGCCGCTTGAGCGGCCTCCCGTTCCTCCGTGCGCTTGGCGGCAAGCTGGATCGAGGCAACCTCCGATTCCGGGCGGGGACAGTATTTGTCTTGCCGGCGCTTGAAGTAGGTCGAGTCGGTCTCCAACTCCAGATAGAGAGCTGCCCGCTGTGAGGGGGTGACCGGGCCGTCGCTGTGGAGCTCACAGAGTTCCTCCAGCGTGAACTCGGTATTTTCCTCCTGCAGAATCTCCCAGAGGAGCGTCAGCTCGAGTGCCTGTGCGGATTCCGCCAGTTCAGCCGTCCAGGTTTCGAGCCATCGGGATGCCTCCTCGGTAGAGAGCTTTCCGGGACAGATAACCCCGAGCGATAGCCCGATCTTGCTCGGTGCGATGGTGCGTTTCTTGGCGCCGCCGAGAATCACATCCAGCTTCTTGCCGCGGTTGACGAGGAGGACCGCGGGCACCAGGTTGCGCCCGTCCTTGATGATCAGCAGACTGCCGGGAGTCACTGCTTGATGTGATTTTCCAGTTTAGACTTACGTTCGCGAACGATCTGAAGAAGCCGCTCCTGATGGGTACTCTCGGCGATCTCGTCCGCCTTGTCGAGATATTTCAGCGCCATCTGTGTGTCACCCTCGAGTTCAGCCAGGTGGCTCTGGGCCAAGGCCAGCCGAGCCCTGGGCCAGGTCAGCTTCGCGGCCTTCAGGTTCTTGCTGGCGAACTCGAGAAGTGCTCGAGCCCGGTCGGGATTGCCGACCGAACCGTAACACTGGGCTAGTCCGATGTAGGCCCGCGCTCTTCCGAAAGGGGACTTCAGTAGCTCGAATCGCTTGAGCGCAAGGCTAAGGGATTCGCGAGCTTGTCGTGGGCAGGCATGGTGGACCGGTTCACTGGCGACAAACCATGGGTCTGGCATCTCTGCTTCACCTTGGTGGATCAGTGCCCACGCTTCATCATAGGGTCGCTTCGCCTCGACCGCCCGGCGCCTCATGGCCTGCGCTGCCTTTACCGCCGGCTCGGCAAGACCCGAAGCGAGCAGCAACTCGGACTGGGTCAGGCGAACCTCCAACTCCGCCTCCATGGAGCTGGTCTGGTACCGCCGGGCGGCGTCCAGCCGCTTGCTGGCCTCGCGCAGCTTGCCGCTGCGGCATAGCGACCGGGCTTGGATCAGCAGAAGCCTGGGACGAAAGGTCTGGCGCAGGTGCCCTTCGGGGATCGAGTCCAGCGCCTCATCGACTCGCTCGCAGGCCACTTTCCAGTGGCCCAGGCGCAGCTCCAGCCGGGCCAGTCCGAGGAGCACGCCTAGCCGGTCGGCGGGCTCGGGGTCCGGCAGGGCCAGGGCCTTGTCCAGTAGCGACCGGGCCTTGGAGTGGTTGTCGCGGATCAGGTAGAGGTGGGAGATCTCGGCCAGCAGGTGTGCGTCCACCAGTTCAGAGACCTCCTCGATCCGAGAGAAGTGTGTTAGCGCTTCGGGTGCCGCGCTGCGCGCCCGGGCGAGCGCCAGGCCACGCTCGAACTGGCCGACGAGCGTCTGGTCACCACGTCCATGGGCCGACTGCAGCCCCGTCTTGAGCATCTGGATCGCGAGATGGCTCTGGCCCATCCGGCAGTGGATGTTGGCCAGTTCGGTCTGCACTGCGAGTGGGTCCGGACAATCGTGTTTGCGGCGCAGCCTGGGGAACAGCCCGCTCGTCTTGCGTGGGGAGAATTGGTCCAGCAGCGCCAGGGCGTTTTCGTAGGACTCTCGTGAGCGGGAGTAGGAGCCTTGTCGGGCAAATCCACGCGCAGCGACAATGCGGAAGTGAATCGCCCGCAGGGGATCGCCCGCTTCTTCCAGGTGGATCGCGAGGATATCCGCCTGGGGTGGGTCGGAGTCGACCGTGTCTTGCTCCAGGATCCGGGCAATCCGCGCGTGCAGATCGGCACGCTTCTCGGGCGGCACGGCATCGGCGAGCATCGTGCGTAGCCCTTCGCTGACGAAGCTGTATCGGTCCTCCGGCTTGAGTAGGATTCGATTCTTGACCAGGTCGTTGAGGATGAAGCTCAATTTGTCAGCGGGAAAGCCGCCGGCCTCGACAAGCTGGGCCGGTCTGAGCGAGCAGCCGATGCGGGCCAGGACCCCGAGCACTTCCTGGTGCATCGGTGGCAGCTTTGCGGCTGTCTGTGCGAGGCGTTGGTCGATCCGTTCGGGCAGGCGCAGCGCCAGTCGCTCTTGGTATTCGGGTGCCCAGCTCCAGCCGCTGTCGCTGTCTTCGAGAAGCTCACTGGCGACGCTGTTATGCACGATGTCGACCAGGTCGGCCGGAATGCCCTGTGCAACGTAGTTGATTGCGTCGCAGAGCGTCTTGGGGTACTGGGCCAGCCCGAAGATCGAGGTGAAAAACGGGGGCAACAGTCCCTCCGGCAGTGGCTCGAGGGTGAACGACTCGGAGGGCAACGCCGCCAAGCGCTCGGACAGCGGGTTCGGCAGCGGCTCGCCATGGGTCAGCAGGATCGAGAGTGGGTGCTCGTGCGCGAGCCGCAGTACAACCTCCCAGCAGGAGTCGGAGTTGTCGCCACAGCGCTCCGCGTCATCCACCACCAAGGCGACCTGGCTAGTGCCGAGAAGCATCTCGAACATTGCGTTGAAGGCCTCTAGCTGACGCTTGGGGCGCAGCTGCGCCTGGGGTTGGACTCCCTTCAGCGGGCCCACGCCGGTGAGGGGACCGGAGATCTGTAGCAGCCACGAACCGTGCTGGTCAACCAGCGCGTCTAGTTGCCCGGGTTCGTGCCGGGCGAGAAACTCCAGGGTCTGTGCGGTCAACTCGTCGAAAGGAGCCAGGGGTCTCCCGCGGCGTTCAGCGCCAGCGCGCAGTAGGCATAGATCGGAGAAGTGCTTGGCGGCCTCGTTGAGGAAGCGGCTTTTCCCGAGCCCCGAACCGCCCTGGAGTTGGATGAGTCGGGTGTCGTTGCGGACGGCTTCCGTGACTTTGCCGATCAGCCAGTCTCGTCCCAGGAAAGCCGGGGGCAGGTGAAGCCGGGCGGCTGGGTCAGGAGGATCAGTCTCGCGAGACTCCTGGGCTATCTTCTCGGTCAGGATCGGTTCGGAAGGCCCCTGCAGCTCCAGTTCTGCGCTAGCGGTAGACGTGGCGCTCTCATCAGCGCTCGCCTTGCTGCGTTGGGCGATTTGCAGCTGTGCCAGGCTCTCCTTGTCCGGGACGGTCAGCTTTGAGTTGCAGGAAGGGCAGAGCACGATATGACCTTCGACATGGCCGCCCCGCAGAAAGGAGGTTGCGCATTTCTTGCAACTGTACAGCGTCATGCCTCGCTGCGCCCACTGTTCTATGCGCCGGGGGGATGGGTGTTGATCGGCCGGTGTTGGCTGGGCCGTGGTGTCCGCTTTCGGCGATTTGACTTGTTTGGTTGGCACGTCTGGCAGCGTGTGCTCGTTAAATTCCAGGATCTGTTCGAGCTGGTCTGCGACGACCAGGGCGCTCTCGGGACGCTTCTTCGGGTCTCGGCTGAGCAGCCGGGCGACCATGTCACACAGCTCGTCGGGAACGTGTTGGGCCTGTTCCGGAAGCGAGGCAGCCAGCGGGGGCGCCTCCTGGTGCAGCCTGGCCTTGATGACCTCAGTGCGGTTTCGCCCGCTGAACACCCGGCGGTTGGTCAGCGCCTCGAAGAGCGTGATGCCCAGACTGTAGAGGTCTGATACGGGCGACGGTGGTTTCCCCTGGACGATTTCGGGTGGCACGTAGTGTGCTGTTCCCGCGATCTGATGGACGGCGTTCTCGTCTGCTTCGAGCAGCGTGGTCAGGCCAAAATCCAGCACTTTGGCTTCCCAGTCTGGTCCAATCAAGATATTGGACGGCTTGACGTCCTGGTGGATGACGCCCTTCTTGTGAATGTGCTCGAGCGCCTCCAGGATCTGAAACGCGCAGTCCAGCGCGATCTTCGCTGAGAGTGGCCCCTCGCCAAGCACGCGGCTGAGCGGCTGCCCCTCGAGCCAGGCCAGGGCGAGGAAGGTCCAGGGCCCCGAGCGGCCGACCTCCAGGCAGCGGAGGATCCTGGGGTGATTCAGGCTCTGGAGGATCCGTCCCTCACGCAGGAGTTGTTGCTCTCGGCGGCGGTCGCCGTGGTGCTTCGGGCGCAGGACCTTGATCGCGACCTGCAGGCCATCCGCGAGCCGGGTCGCCCGCAGCACCTGGCCGAACCCACCCCGTCCGGCGGTCTTGTCGAGGCGA
>CAZANL010000264.1:0-6695 GCA_964486115.1 uncultured Planctomycetota bacterium | reverse complement strand
TCCGCACGTACCTGCAGACTTTTCGCGCGGTGCTCAAGACCGGTGATCGCGACAGGGAGGCGCAGCTGGAGCAGAGTCTGCCCGCCTATCGCGCAGCCCGTGCGAAGCAGGATGCGGAGCTGGCCACACTGCGCAAGAATCTGCGCGAGCTGCTGACGGTGGCCCAGATCGCAAAGCTGGCGGCAGTCGGCGTGCTCCGTTAGGGCGACGTCATAGGCCAGACGGGTGGGGGATTCATTTCTGGCCGGACGCCCGGCCGGCGGCTTCCGTCGGGTCGCGTCGAAGCGCCCGACAACCTGATCTACTTGCGCGCCCCCTTGGGAGGCCGCAGCCGCTCGCCCCACGGTTGTTTGGGGTCTTCGTCGGTCGGGCCGGCGTAGATCGGGAGGATGACGTGAGACGGATATTTCGTAGAGCAGTGCACGGTGTTATGAGCAACACGTTTGTCGGGATCGTTGAGCCGAAATGTCTTCCCGTTGTTCGGGTTGGGCGTGAAGCGAGGCCAGTTGGAGGAGGTCACCGACACCCGAATGCGATGGCCGCGATTGAAGATGTAGGAGGTACTCCAGAGGTCGACGAGCAGCTCGTATGTCTTGCCCGGCGCCATCAGCACTTCTCGACCGAATCCTTCCCGAAAACGCGCCTTGAGAATCCCGTCGGTAATCAGGATCGACGAGCCGTCAGGATAAACATCGCAGATCTTGACCGCGTAATCAGTGTCAGGGCGGTCGGAGGAGACGAACAGGCGCGCGTAGAGTTGGCCGGTGATCTCCAGGGGCTCAGCGAGGATGTCGCTGGTGAACAACAAGATGTCGGGCCGACCTTCCACCGGCCGCTGGTCCAGTGGGCCGGCGGCAATTCGCATGTTGTTCCCGCCAATCGTCGGCACCGGCTTGGCCGGATCGTAACGGTACGTTCGGCTCTCCACCGTGCCCGTCGGCTTGTCGGGACCGAGCAGCCCCTTGGGATGTAAATAGAACGTCTGCCGACGCGCCGACGGCGGCCAGTTATCCTGGTGTCGCCAGAAACTGCCGGGAGCCTTGGGATCCTTGCTGTCGCCCATTACGAAGTAGTGGACCGCCTTCTCCTGGAGGACGCCGTTGTCCCGTTTCTTGCCGTAATGATCGAGCATCACCGGGAACTGTGCGCTCTTGAGGGCTCTCGACGTGACCTTGGGAAACAAATCCCTGGCCAGCGTGGCGTGGCCACCCGGCGACATGATCAGCCGACATTTTCCCCGCGCTCCGGGGCCGCCGGAATTGTGGGTGCGAACGAATGAGTCGAGCGTCGACTGGGCGAAGATGTCGTACCACGACCCGGCAAAGACCGCCGGGGCGTTGACTCGGTGAGCTTGCGCCAGGGCATTGCCCGTTTCCCAGAATTTGTCGTAGGTGCTGTGTTTGACAAACGCCTCGAGGTTCTCGGGGGCGAACAGATTGTCGTCCAGCCAACCCTTGAGCAGCACTTCGCGAAAACATCCCCCCTGATATGCGCAGTGGAGGTAATAATCGGAAAACCCCTGCGAAATGAACTGCCCTTTCAGCACACCGGGGGCGCCTGGCGCCATCATCACCTGCGTGACAGCCAATGCCGACCCGCCCCAGGTCACCACTCTGCCGTTGCACCAGCTCTGCCGGGCAATCCAATCCAGCGTCTCGTGCGCGTCGCGCTTGCTGCCCCAGCCGTCGTTCATGAAAACGACGGCGTCACTGCCCGGCGAATGCCAGCGTCCGCGCATGTCCTGTGACACGTACACCCAACCATTCTTGGCCGAGCCCGGACCGAACATCGCGGTGTAATTCAAGGCGCCATAGGGGCCGCGCATGAAAACGACGGGCCAGGGCCCCTTTCCCTTCGCGGGCTTGGAGACATGCGTGGCGAGCTGGGCCCCGTCCTTCATCTTGAGCAGGTGGAACTGGTAGTCGAAGTTGGGGTTGTTCGCTGCTTTCGCGATGTAACTGCCGAGCAGGTGTTTGGGATAGCGCTTGTTCTTCAGCGCTCGCGGTCCCGGCACGTGAACGGCTGGCTTTTGCGCCGTTCCGTTGGGGGAGTTGCCATACTCGCGCGGATAGTCGGCCAGAGTCGGGATGCAGACGATCGTGATCACCATGACCGCCGATGCCCGCCGAAGATGTCGCATTGCTCTCCCGCTCGCTGGAGTCTGCTTGCTGTCGGTATGTCCTGCGCGAGTACATGTCCTGCGTCCAGATGATTGCATTCTGTCGGCGCGATGGCAAGAACCGCAGATTTTCAGGTGCCCCTGGCACTCTCGGGAGGTCGGCGAGCAAGGGCGAGAAGACTGAATTCCACGGGCATCGGCACCCCGGAGGACTCCCGGCCGATCCCGGTCGAGTCCCGCCTCGTCGGTCAGCAAGGGGCAGTCCCGATGGCACGTAAGAGATACAGCGCAACCGTGTTGCTCGCGGACCTCGACAGGGTCCGGCAGCTCCACCCGGTCGACGTCTCGCGTCGGGCCGTCGCTATTTCTTCACGGGGCCGGCCGCTTCGTACTTCTCCCGGGCCTGCTGGGCCTTGCGAGACCAGCTGTAATCTCGCAGCAGGATGGCGAACGCCCGTGCGGCCTCGTCCTGCTTTCCCTGCAACTCGAACGAACGGGCGATCCAGTAGGCTGCGTCGTCGCAGATCGTCGATCGCAGCTGGTCCAGCTTCAGGACCTTGCGCAGCCAGATCCGGCCGGCGTCGAACTGACCGACGAGGATCTGCGCCTGGCCGATGCGGTAGCGGACGTTGGGCTCGAGCAGATGCCCGCGGTGCTTGATCATCCAACTCTTGTAGGCCTGGATGCCGGTGTCCTGATACCAGGCCTTGCGGGCGGAAACGGTCAGTGACCCCTCACGGATTCGCAGCGCCAAGAGTTGCCGCCAGCCCGGGCCCAGCGCGGTCTTGATCGCCGCGCGAGCATGGGCGTTCGCCGCGGCGACGGCTTTCGGATACGGCATCCCGGCGACGGCCGCGAACGCGTCGCGGTACGCGGTGCCGCTCAGTAGCTGTTTGCAGAATAGCGCCACGCTGCCGGCCTTTCGCGACTCGAGCCAGACGAACGCCAGGGCGTCTTCGGGGTAGTCATCCACCCCGTGCGGCATCGACTCGAGGCCGTTGGCGACCGTGTGGGGGTCTCGGCCGGAGAACTGCTGGCCGCCGAGGATGGCAGCCATCCGGTCCGGCAGCTGGCCCGCGCCGTAGACCGCCAGTCCCTCCTTGACCCACTTGGGCAGCGAGAGGTTGCGCTGGCCCATCCGGTGGCGAAAGATCGCGTGCTTGAGCTCGTGGATGAAACGGCTGCGGAATCCGGGCAGGGAGACGACGATGAACTCCGTGTAGAACGTGATCTGGGTCGCGATCTTGTCATCGATGCACAGAGTTTCGCCTTGTGCCCGGAGGGTGTCGCGGCTGGCTGCCTTGTCGGCGAGGACGATCAGTGTCCGGCCGTCCGGGGTGCCGACGTCGACGCCGAGTGTGCGCTTCAGCTCCGCCTTGGCGGCCTTCCAGTGCGCCGGGATCTGCGCCACGGCCTGCTTCAGCCGGACGTCCTCGGCAAACGTGCCGGAGTACCCCTTGACCAGCCCGTGAGCGTTCGCCTCGAACTTGGGGTTGATCCGCTCCAGGTAGCTGTCCGCTTTGCGGGCATACCTCGATCCGGGGTGCTCCTTGTTCAGCGCGTCGAGCGAGCGCTTGGCGTCGGCGAATCGCCAGGCCCGAAACTGAGACGCCCCCGCAAAGTATTGCCAGTGGTCGCGGTACTTCGACTGCGGCAGCGCCTTCAGGCTCGCCTCGCAGTGGGTGATGCACTCGGCGAGCTTTCGCGCGCTGAACAGGGTGTTGACCAGCAGGCTGCGCGAGAGCTCGGCGTATCGATGGGTCGGGTGCTCCTTCGCGAACCGTCGCAGGAGAACCTCCGCGCGGTCGAAGCGCTCCGCCTCCAGCGCGCTTCTTCCGCCCAGGTACATCGCCGTGCCCACGTACTTGTACGTCGGGTGCGCCTTCAGGAACGCGTCGCACAGCCGCACCACGTCCTCGTACCGTAGCGCCTTGTACGCTGCGACAAGCTGCTGGTAAGCGCTCTTGTCGTCGGCAGTCAGGCTCGTCGGGCTTCCCAGCAGTGCGAGAGTCCCCAGCACCGTCATCAGCATTGTTCGGGTCATGGCCGACAGTTTACCCCAAATTGCTCGGGAGACGAAACCGGCCAGCAGCGGTCTGGCCTCTTCGGGGCGGCCTGGCTTTTGCAACAAAACCAGGTGCTCTACCTTCCCGGCCATGCGCTGATCATCTTGACCTGATCGACTGCGGCAGTCGGGGGGCAGGACGTCCCTGCCCGTAACGCCGGGCGTACGTCGCGCACGGTGTCGATGGGAACTACTCGACAAAGGAGCCTCAGCCTTCGGGCCAGAGGCGCTCGAGGGTCGGCCAGTCCGGGTCGCACCCTTCCGTGGCCTGGATCCTAGAATCGACGGGAAGACTCCAGCAGCCCGGCCCCCAGACCGAACAGACCAGCTGCCCATTCTTGTCCACGTAGAACTGTCGTGCCGGGCTCCCAGCCACCTGCTCCTTGACGTGAACGAAGCTGCCCTGGGTGCCGTCGGGTAGGGGGGCCTCGAGATTGACGATCTCGAGGGTCGCTCGCCCCGCGAGCTGGCCGTCCCCATCCCCGATCATGACGTATGTTCGCGTTGCACCGAGGGCGCTCTCCATCGATTGACAGAGGGGCAGGAACATCTGCCCCGGAAAGGTGTCGTCCGGAATCTCCGAGACGAGGTTGCCGGCGCAGACCACCGTTGCGCCGTCCCGAACGTAGGTCGTCGGACCCTCGGCGGAGAAACTGCCAAAGGCGGTCCAGGCCAGTGGGTTGTCCGGGCTCGAATCGAAGAAGAAGCCCGAGAGGTTGGTGCCCCCTCCGATCCTGAAGACCGTCAGGCTCGCCGTGCGGAGGATGGGGCCGCTGAGCTGGCGAACCTCGAGCTGTTGATAGCCGACATGACGGGAGTCCAGGTAGAACCGTTCCCAGCGTTGCATGATCACCTCCTGAGCGGGTCCATCTCGCGGTGTGTCGTCATCGATAGACGTCAAGGAGTGAGCGGTCACGGGCGGGCCGTTTTCCACCCAGCACGCAGTGAACCTGGCGAGATTCCACTACCTGGCCGGCTTGGCCCGGACCATCTTGATCCTGATCGGCTGCGGCAACTCGATGGTCAGGATCAGTGTGTCGTTGTCCTCCAGGCGCTTCCGGAGGTTCAGCGTGCCCGTCTGGCCGTCAGCAGTGGTGTATCCGAATCCGATGATTACCTCTCCGTTTTTCTTGAAGGCCCAGGTGCCGGAAAAGGTCGACCCTTGACTGTCCGCGCCCGCCTGAGAGACCTCGCCGGTCTTCCCGTTGAGGGTCATCAGCGCAACGGACCGCTTCTCTCGCTCCGTGCTGGTGATTTCCACGACGGCGCCCTTGATCTTCCAGGCGTAGGTCGTCTTGAGCGCTCTCCCTCGGGTACCCTCGTCGACCCAGGTCCCGATGATCCGGTCCCATTTTGTTTTACGGAGGATCGCGCCCAGCTTCTGGCCTCGTTGGAACTCGTCGGGGAACGCTCGCCGGTAGCGATCGATAGCCTGCTCGCGAGTCAGCTTGCCGGCTTGAACCAGCTGTTTGAGCCGGGCCGCCAGCGCTGCTCGCGGGGCGAGGCGCCTGTGTTCCTGGCGACGCTCGAGCTGCTTGGCGGCCACGGCGTCGGTCGTGACGTGAAAGATGAAGTCGTTGCTGAACAGTCCCCCGGGGTTGTGTAGCTGCAGGAAGTGCATCCCGACCGACGGCAGCGAGGCCAGCTCGATCCGGAGCGTCTCCTTTTCACGGCTCACACGGCCCGCAACGCGCCTGCCGTCGACGAATAGCTGGGCCCCTTGGCGGATGTGTCGCCCGCTGATCGTCATGGCGGTCTGGGCGCCATACAGGATAGGGAATGCCTGACGCCCCCGTTGTTTGTGGATCGGTCCCCGGGTCCAGAGTGCGGGCTGGGGATGGTCGACATTCACCTTGGGACCCAGCTGTGCGGTGAAGGTGCCGACGAACCGACCCGCCGAGGCCAGCGCAAGTAGTTTGGCCCGGGTGAAGGAACGGCGTTGACCTGCTCTGTCGACGTAGTCGCTGGGTTTTCGGTTGGCGCGGAACTGCAGCGCGACCGGGGTCGCCTTCGCATCATCGACCAACAGACCGTCGCCCTCGAGCACGATGGCGCCTTCGCTGGCGGACTGCTCCAGGGCATTCAGCAAGTCCGTCGTGAGGGCGGTTCTGGCAGACCTCGCGTTGAGCGTGACCTGTCGTGCGAAGGCGCCGGAGAACCCGGTACTGCCTTCCAGCACCATGTCCCAGACCGGGTCGAAGCGCGTGCGGGCGCCCCACGAGAAGCGCCACAGCTTCCGTTCGGGGATGCCTTGTTGGGCAATGTTTCGATAGAAATCGAAGTCGATCAAGTTCAACCGCCCTTGAGGCAAGATCAGCCAGCGGTCGTACGCACCGCGCCAGGTGGGCGCGTCCATTCCCGTGCCCGGGGTATTGGTGCTGACCCAGAAGGGCATCCGATGACAGTCACCGCAGACATTGGGCTTGGGCTTCTTCGGATCATTGTCACCGTCGATATGGAACAGCTTGAATCCCTGCTTGGCCTTGCTCGACAAAACGTTGGTGTAGGAGC
>CAZANL010000263.1:0-6701 GCA_964486115.1 uncultured Planctomycetota bacterium | reverse complement strand
CCACGCTACATCCTGCGCCGGCTGGCCTCCTGCACGTCCATGGAGGAGATCCGGCGCAACGTCGCGGGCTTCGAGGGGCTGCGCAAAGTGCAGGTCGACCCGGAGCTGATGGCCTACGACCAAGCCGAGCGAGCCGGTGCCGTCGGCTGCGGTGTGATGGGGGCTGACGCACTGCCCGCGCAGGCTCGACAGACCAACGGCCGGTCGTGACTCCCGACGAAAGACCTCTTCAGGAACGAGAGGCCCCTGAAAAGGCGTGAGCTGGCAACCGTCGGCGCACCCGAGAAAGCCAGGCGTGCCCAACGTCACCGGCGGAGGCGGCCGCGGCCCGCTTGCGGCGGTCAGGCTGCCAGGTTAGGGTAGCCCCGGTGGACGGTCTGCTCTCGGTCCTGGTGATCAACTACAACGGCGTCGACGTGCTCGCCGACTGTGTCGAGTCACTGTCGAGATCTCGCCAGCAGCCGCTGGAAGTGCTCGTGCTGGATAACGGATCGAGTGACGATTCGATCGAATACGTGCGACGTGAGCACCCGGATGTCCTGCTGCACTGCTTCGGTCAAAACCTGGGATACGCAGCGGGCAACAACCGCGGGATCGAGGCCTCGCGCGGACGCTATGTGCTGCTGCTCAACAACGACACCGTGGTCGATCCCGACGCATTGGGGCACCTGATACGCCACATGGAGCAGGCCGACCCCTCTGTCGGGGGCTGCATGCCCAAGCTGCTCTTTCACGAGCAGCCAGAGCTGGTCAATTCGGCCGGCGTCGGCGTCGACAGCCGAGGCAACTCCTATTCCCTCGGTCGCGAGGAGCAGGCTGCCAGCTGGGACACCCCGCGTGAGATCTTCTGCCCCCATGGCGCCGCAGCGGTCTACCGCCGCAAAATGCTCGATGATGTCGGCCTGTTCGACGAGTCCTTCTTCATGTTCCAGGAAGAGGTCGACCTCGGCTGGCGAGCACGGCTGCGGGGCTGGACGTTTCAGCTGATTCCCGAGGCCCGAGTCTGGCATCGTGAACAAGTCTCCTCTCGACGGTCGGGAACCAACACCGTCTACTACCTGGAGCGCAACAGATTCTGGATGCTGGTCAAGAACGCCGGCATCGGGACCCTGGCCCGAATGCTCCCGGGACTGCTCAGCCACGAACTCGACTGCCTGCGAGACAGCTGGTGGAAGAAAGACGGCAGCCGCCTGTGGGCCCGACTGGCGGCGCTCACCGGCCTGCCCCGCATTCTCTGCAAGCGACGACAGATCCAGCGCTCACGCCGCCTGCCCGAGAAGGCGGTGTCCCGCTGGATCGGCGAGCCTCCTTGAACATCTTGATCGCGATCGGCTCCTACCCCCCTGCGGGGGACACCATCTCCCGCGAGACCGAAATCCTGGCACAGTCGCTGGGACACACCCATCAGGTGCGCGTCGTGACCCACCTGACCGACACCGATACGGAGGAGCAGGGCATTGCCGGGCTGACCGCCTGCAACGTCAGCTTCCCCTTCGACGCGGGCTACATCGAGCTCGAGGTGTTGATGCCGGGCCGCTTCGGTCGCCGCCTGCTGCCGTTGGCAACCCACTCGTTACGGGTCTACGACTGGATCTATGGCGCGGACTTTCGGGCACACGCACGGGGCGCCGAGTTGATCTACGCGGTTCCGCACGAGGGAGAGCTGCTACACCGTCTGGCTCAGCGAGTGGCGGGCGAGATGGGTGTGACGCTGGCCCTGCGGGGCCCGGAGGACACCATCGACACGGTCACCGACCGCCTGCTCGACCTGACCACGAACGGGAACTCGAGCTAACTCCACGAGGGCCAGCTAGCGACAGCCAGGCCCATCGGACCTCGATATCTAACCGTGACCGGTGGACCGCTCGAAGGGCCAGCCGCCGAAGGGCCAGAGCAGCAACGCCAGGCTCACGCCGCAGGCCACCGCCAGGCAATAGACCAACCGCAGACCGCAGACCAGCGGCAAGACCCCCAGCCCGCGCTGGCGCACGCAGTAGCCGAAGAACCGCGCGTTGACCAGCGTAAACAACCCCAGCAAGGCGCACCCCGCAACCAGCGCACCCAGCGCCGCTGTCGGCTGCCCCACCGCCGACAGCACCGCTGCTGCGATCAGCGCCAGCAAACCAGGCAGAGTAGAGACGGTGGCCAGCGAATTGAGCGGCGTGGTCTCGGTGTAGTTGTCCATCTGCTTGTGCCGGGCCAGCAGCCGCAAGAACAGGAACGAGCGGCGAAAGTAGTTCCTCAGGTTGGTCCGGAAGCTGGGGGATTGATGGTGATGTATCGTGAAGCTGTCGGTGTGATAGATCGTCGTGACCTTACCGATGCGCCGCGAGAACTCCCAGTCCTCGACGTCGGCCCGGGTGTAGCGCGGGTCGAAGCCGCCCGCGGCGAAGAAATGCTCCCGTCGGATCATCCCCGCGCGACAGCTCCAGAAGGTCGTCGGGTTGGTCCCGGTCATCCCGCTGACGCGGGTCATGTGCACGTCGAGCAGCGTCTTGTACAGGCCGACCGGCCCCGCGGCCAGCACGTCGGCCGACATCGCCCAGTGGAACGCTCCGCAGTCCGATCGCTCGGCCAGGAAGGCGTCGATCTGCTGCAGCGTGTCCTCCCGCAGGATCACGTCAGCGTCGAGAAAGATCAGGATCTCGGCGGTCGATGCGCAGGCCGCCGTGTTGCGCGCAACCGACGGCCCGGCGTTGACCTCGTTGCGCACCAACCGCACCAGCGAGCCGGCCTCGAGCAGCTGTGGAGTCTGGTCGGTCGAGCAGTCGTCACAGACCACGACCTCGAAGTCGACGGCTCCCTGCTGCGCCTCGAGCGACGCGAGCAGCGGCCCGATCGTGCCCACCGCATTGTAGGTCGGAAAGCAGACCGCATACCGCGGAAAAGGGCCCGGCCCCGTTCGCGGATCACTGACGAACGGGGGATTCAGCCGGCGGTTAATGGCCGTGCGCGTTGGCGGCCGCACCGCCTTGATGCTTGCTGACCCCCAGCACCTTGGCCACGATGAAGGTCAAGATCGCAGCGGCAAAGCTGAACAGCGCGCCCATCTTGGCCGCGTCCTGAACCGGACCGGGCTTGAACGCCACGCCGGCAACGAACAGTGCCACCGTGAAGCCGATCGCTGCTGCAAAGCCCATCACCACCAGATCCTTTTTGCTGATCCCCTCGGGCAGCCCAACCTTGAGCACCCAGCCGGTGATCACCGCGCTGAAGAAGATGCCCACCGGCTTGCCGACGATCAGTCCGACGAGGATCAGCCATGTCGGCGCCGCGATGGCGCTGAACAGCACGCCAGCATTGAGCAGACCAAACAGGCCGAGGATGATCTCGACCGGGTTCTTCCACCAGTGCTCGAAGCGGTCGAGGGTGTCGTTCCGCTCCATCTCCCTCCAGTTGAACAGACCCAGGTCGACGTGTGCGTGAGGCATCGTCGGGATAATCGGCAGCAGGCCCAGCGCAGGGTGCAACCCGGCCTTGAAGAAGCCGAACCAGGAAATGATCCCCGGAATCAAGATGTACCACCAGAAGCTGTGCAGCTTGAGCTTCTTATGGAAAAACATGCCAAGCACGACTGCGACCACGGGCAGCAGCATCCAGAGGGGCTCGACCGGGCCTTGCGGATAGAACACAGCCAGGATGATCAACCCCATGGCGTCGTCCGCGATCGCCAGCAGCAGCAGGAACGGGATCGCCGGGTGCCCGGCGCCGAAGATCAACCGCGCCACCATGTAGCTGAAGGCGATGTCGGTCGCGCAAGGGATGGCCCAGCCGTTGCTCAGCCCCTTGAACTGGCCGAGCGCGTACGCACCGCCAAGGTACAGCAGCGCCGGCCCGATCATCCCGCCGATCGCCGCGACCAGCGGCACGGCGGCTTTCTTCGGGTTGTTCAGCGGTCCGCCGGGCAGGGTGGCCTCGAACACCTCCTTGCCGGCGATGGCGAAGAAGAAGGCCATCAGGATGTCGTTGACCAGCCAGTGAACGGTGATCTCGTAGTGCCCATGGTGCAGGTGACCGATGAAGTCGTTGGTGACGAGGTTGGTGTGGACGAAGTCGTGATAGCTATGATTGGCCGTGTTGGCCCAGACCAACCCGGCGATCGCACCGAAGATCAGGAACAGCGAGTTCTCCAGCAAGAACCTGATGACCGTCCGCTTTCCGTCCCCGCCGTGCGACATCTAGCTGCGACCCACGGTTCGATTGTCCTCCACCTTGGCCGTGCCGTGCTTCTCCCGCACCCGGTCATGAAAGGCCCGCATCGCCTCGAGATCCTTCTGCTTGCTCCGCGCGATTCCCTGCAGGACCCCGGCCGCCCCCGCATCGAGATCGGCCACCCGGTCGTAGATCGCACGGAATGCGTCGAGCTGCTCGCCGAGCTTCTTCTCGACGACCTGGATCAGATAACCCAGCTCGAGGTAATGGTAGGAAGCGGCCTCCATGTCGAAGCTGGGGGAGAGATCGGGATTGAGCCCGAACTGCTCGAGCAGATTGAGTATCGTCTCGAGATAAGACTCTTCGTTGGCGATCACCTGCCCCAGCGCCTGCTCGATCTGAGCCTCGTCGGCACCGACACGCGGAATCGCCGCGTCCCGCACGTAGACCAGGAAAGAACGGCTCTCGAGCATGAGCGCCCGCTGGAGAAGATCGGTCAGGCGGCTCACTTGTCGCCCCCAGTTCCCGTGTCCGGGTGTAATCGCGCTCCTCGCCGAGATTCGACAGAGACATCCTGGACTACCGGGGTGGGCCGGTAGATCTTCATCAGCTTGGTTCGGTCGGCGCCGAAGCCGACGCCCAGCAGCAGGGTGCCGAACAGCAAAAAGGCAATCAGCGCGGTCGACAAGCTTCCCGGGTCCAGCCGCAGGTCGGACACCCTCGACGCGTCATCGAAATACATCGCCTTGATGATCCGGGCATAGTAGTAGACCGAGATCGCCGTGTTCACACCGGCAAAGATAACCACGTAGTAGAGCTTCTGATCGATCGCCACCATGAACAGCTGGAACTTGCCGAAGAACCCGCCCGTGGGTGGCATGCCGATCAGCGAGAAGAGGAACAGGGTCATCGCAATCGCCAGGAACGGCATCCGCTTGCCCAGCCCGCAGAATCCGTCGACATCCTCTCGCCCGGTGAGGTTGGCCACGACGATCACCACCGCGAAGGCCCCCAGGTTCATGAACAGGTATGCCGCGAAGTAGAAGCCGACCGCGCTCATCCCCGAATAGCCGTCGACACTCAGCGCCGCGCAACCCATCATCAGGTAGCCCGCATGGGCGATCGAGCTGTAGGCTAGCAGCCGCTTCATATTCTTCTGCACCATCGCGAACAGGTTGCCGAACGTCATGGTGAAGATGGCGGCGACTCCCACCAGGTTCGGCCAATCGAAGTTGGCCTGGACCAGCTCTGGCACCGCAGAGAAACCATAGAGAAAGCGAATGAAGATGGCGAAGCCCGCTGCCTTCGAGGCCACCGAGAGGAACGCGGTGACCGGAGTCGGCGCTCCCTCGTAGACGTCCGGGGTCCAGAAGTGCATCGGGACGGCAGACATCTTGTAGAAGAAACCCGCCATCACCAGGAACGCTATCAACGCGAAGAGGAACTTGAAGGTCGCCGAATCACTGGTTGCCACGAGGTGGGTGATCGCAGATAGCTGGGTCGTTCCAGTCAGCCCATAGAGCAAGCTGAAGCCATACAGCATCATGCCCGAGCAGACCGACCCGTAGATCACGTACTTCAGCGACGCCTCCGCACCACTTCTGCTCTGCTTGCTGTAGCAGACCAGGATGTAACTCGGGATCGAAACCATCTCGACCGCCAAGACGAACATGATCATGTCACTGGCTGTCGCCATCAGAAACATCCCGAGCACGCTGGTCAGCAGGATGCCGTAGAATTCCCCGGTGCGCATATTCTGCATCGGCCGATGCAGATAGGTCAGCGCAATCGAGACCGCCGTGCCGCCGAGGATCAACAGCTTGAAGTAGTTGCCGAAGCTGTCGAACGCGATCATCCCGTGGGCCGACACCGCCCCACCGCCGAGATGTGCTCGGAACAGGGCTCGAGGCCCGAACGAGGTCTCGAGGCCGATCAGAATCGCTCCACTGGCGAAGACCCCAGCCAGCGCAACCCAGGCCAGCTGCCGCGAGTCCCGCTGCTTGAGCACCAGATCGAGCAGGATCACCAGGCAGATCGTCGCCGTCAGCGCAACTTCCGGCAGGAAGAACTGCGCGTCCTGGATGATCTGATCGGTGACGATCCGGAAGGTTGCTTCGTTCATTGTCGTGTCCCGCCCGCGGTCATTGTCCCACCTGCAAGATCGCCTGAATCGTCGGATCCATGTAATCCAGGATCAGTCGAGGATAGACCCCGATCAAGATGCACAACAGAGCCAGCGGCGTGAGCACGATCCACTCCCGTACATCCAGATCGTGAAATCCCTGGTACTTCTCGGGACAACCGCCCATGAACACCCGCTGGATGGTCCAGAGGATGTAGGCCGCTCCCAACACGATACCGGCCAGCGACGCAAACACGATCCACTCGGCGTTAAAGGTGTGGACCTGGCTCGCGGGATGCCACGCGCCGAGGAAGACCAGCGCCTCGCTGACGAACCCGCACAAGCCCGGCAGGCCCAGCGCAGCGAAGAAGCCCACGGTTGCCAGCCCTGTGTAATAAGGCATCTGCAGCCCCATGCCGCCGAAGTC
>CAZANL010000262.1:0-6708 GCA_964486115.1 uncultured Planctomycetota bacterium | reverse complement strand
GGGGGTGGCACGACTGGAGCCGGCTGCGCAGCCGCAGGGACAGGGGTGATGGCCGACGACGGCTTGGTCGGGAGTTGTGCCGGGCTCGCGCCGGGACTGGGCGAGCCCATTTGTGGGACGCTCTCACCCGGATCGGCTGCGGCACCTTGCTGTTTGAAGCGGCCGGTGGTGGGTCGCTTGCCGTTTGCTACGAAGCACTTCGCCTGCTGCAGTGCCTCCTGCAGCATCTTCTCTTCCTCGCGGGGTGGCTGACCCTCGGCCATTTGGATCGCAGAGTTGTATTCCGTCCGGGCCTGGGCCAGCTTGTGGGTCTTGTAGTAGCAGGTGCCGAGCAAGACGTGATACAGCGGCCCAGAGGCACCGCGCGCTGCAGCGCGTTCGAGATCGGTGATCGCGGCCGCGTAGCCCTGGGTACGTATGCGGGCGTGGGCCCGCAAGATGAGCGCCCGAGACAGATCAGATCCTCGCTCGATCAGCAGGGTGGTGTCCTCGGCTGTCTGCTGGGGCAGATCGATCTCGAGGCAGATCCAGGCACGTCGAAGACGGGCGGGGGACTCGTCGGTCAGCATCTGAATCGCTTGATCCAGCTTGGCTTTCGCCTCATAAAGCTTCGCTTGCTCGATCAGTCGATTGGCCGTGCTGACCAGGGCCATGTACTGGACCTTTATCTCGGAGGGATCCAGAGGATCTGGCGCGCGGGGCTGGGGCGCTGCTGAGTTGGTCTCCGCGGGCGTGGGATCGTAGGGCTGTACCTCGGTGTTCGCGGATTCGGTTTGCGCCAGGATCGGCTGGACCTCTTCAGTCTCCGGGTCGGAGGCCTGATCCAGGACCGCGTGGCAAGTCCCGCAGTGCTGTGGGGTGACCGTATCCTGGACGGGTTGCTCACTGGTCTTGTCACACAGGGGGCAGTACAGCCAGCGGGACGCGGCTGGGGCTTGCGGCGGGGGCGGATCCGCGCCGATGGCCTCGAGCATACCCAGCTGCGTGTTGTTCAGATACCCTTCCTGGACCAGGATGGTGCGGAGTGGTTTGTTCGTCTCCTCCGCGGCTTGAAGGACCCAGGTCAACTCGTCCCGGGTCAGGTGACCTGCGCCGACAGCGAGCCGTCCCAGCAGGAGGTCTTCGGTCATTGCAGCGTTATACCAAACCCTGCCAAGAGCGTCATCGGGGTACCTCGATCGCTTCAGCCAGGGACGCAATCACCCGGTCGGCGGTCACGCCCTCGATTTCCACGTCTGGCTGTAGGATCAATCGGTGCCTGAGGACGGGCCTGACCGCCGTGCGTATGTCGTCGGGCGTGATGAAGTCCCGACCCTGAATGGCGGCCAGGGCCTTGGAGGCGTTGAGCAATGCGATACCCGCGCGCGGACCGGCGCCAAATAGTAACGAGGAGGACTCCCGGCTGGCTCTGATGAGCTGGCGAATGTAGGCGATCAGATCATCGCTGACACGCACCTCCGACACGAGAGTTCGTAGTACTTTCATCTGTTCGGGGGGAGCTACGACCTCCAGTCCTAACGATGAGAAGTCGTATCCGTCGAACCCGGCGTGATGGAGAGCCAGGATATGGTCCTCCACTTCCTCCGTGGGGTACGGCACATGGATCTTCAACAGGAAACGGTCCAGCTGGGCCTCTGGTAGGGGATATGTGCCCTCCGATTCGATCGGGTTCTGCGTGGCGAACACGCTGAAGTGTGGTGCCAGGGGATGCCCCTCTCCTTCGATGGTGACCCTCCGCTCCTGCATCGCCTCCAGCAGCGCAGACTGGGTCTTGGCTGGACTACGATTGATCTCGTCCGCCAGGAGGAAGTCGGTGAAGATCGGTCCCTTGACCAGGCGGAAGCTCCGGTGCTGAAAATCGAAGACCTGCGTCCCGATGATGTCGGAAGGCATCAGGTCCGGCGTGAACTGGATGCGCTTGAAGTGACTGCCCATCAGGTGGGCCAATGTGCGCACCATCAGGGTCTTGCCGGTGCCTGGGACGCCTTCGAGCAGGACGTGCCCTCTGGTCAATACGCCGATGAGCATCATCTGCAGGACTTCCTCTTGCCCGCGGATCACCTTCCCCGCTTCGGTCAAGATAGCGTCCACCGTTCGGGTGAAATGCTCGATGCGCGCTGCGTCTATGTTCTGGCTCGTCATGGATTCCATCCGAGAATGAGGGCGATCGTATTCCAGGTCATCATCAACGTCAGCGCGACCCAGAAAACAAACAGCAGGTAGAGCGAACTGCGCTTGGTCACCTGGCCCGGAGAATTGCTTCGAACCTCTTTATAACGGGGGGTGAAGCAGACTGATCCGGTGTTGCTGACCAGCACGTAGAGGATTGCAAAGTTGTAGTCTGCTAGCAGGAATCCCTGGATCTTCAGGTCGCTGCTGGCGCTGAAAAACAACAGACAGCCGATGCCCAGCAGGCCCATCGAGAGGAACAGCTGGAACGCCCTGCCAGCCGGCCAGTATCGCCGCAGGTTGTAGCCCAGCCACAGCGGCAGTACACCGAAAACCAGCAGGCTGGAGATCAACAGCAACTCGCGCGCCGGGTTGTTTTCGAGCAGGGAGGTCTGGTTGTAGGCCAGTATCAAGGCGACCACCGAAAACGCCGAGATGACGTAGTTGAAGTTGGCGATTGCGGAGATGTGGCCCTCGGTCACCAGGTCGCGAGAAAATGAGTGGGGTTGGCGTTTGCAGCCGGTGCAGATATTTCGGCCCGCCACCTGGTGAATGCAGTGGTCACAATAAAAGACCCCACAACGGTCGCAGCTGAAATTGGCGAGCCAGTTGGGGTGTACCGCACAGCCCGGGAAAAGTAGGGTGGGGAGGATCGGCTCATTCATCGGCCTTGTACCTCTTCCACGTGCGCTTGGTTTTCCTCGTTCGCCTGGTCTTCTTGGTCCGCCTGGTCTTCCTCTTGGCGGAGGGTGTTCGTGGCAGGACGGCCCAGGCCAGTGCCGTGACATAACGTTCGTCGGGGAGGTTTGCCGGTTTCGGCCAGTCGGTGCGTCCCTCGAAATACACCCGAGCTTGGTGATTGAGCGCCAGGCGAGCAGAGAGATCGAGATGATGGCGGCGGATGGCCAACTGTAACAGCAGATCTCGCTCCTCCCCAGAAAGCACGCGGGCGATGTGCTTGCGCTGCTCTGAGCCCAGTTCTGCGAGGTACCAGTCACGCTCCATCTGCGGGGTTACCGGTAGTTTGCTACGTCCCTCCTGAACAACCAGTGTGCCGGCTATCCTGTCGCCAATACGCTGACGACCCACGCCGAGCATCGATGAGATGCAGCCGACGAAATAGAAGCCCGGATAAGGCAGCAAATCGATGGCGCGGAACAGACTGCGGACCATCCGCTGCATTCGGGTCATCCCCAGTCCTCGATCATCGAGGACACGCAGGCCTGCCCGGCGCTTGCCGATCGTCGATGTGGCGGAACGCTCGTAGATCATGTAGTAGAGAATCGTCACCAGTAGCGTGAGCAATGGCATCAAGAACATGAAGTCCCTTTCGGGGGCACCTCCAGGCGGGAGTGGCGCGAGCAGGGCAGTCTGCAGGATGACAGGTAGAAACACGCTGGCCACGCCCGCGAAGAACAGGATTCTGATCATGTCTATGCTCGCGGCGTGTGCGCGCGTGAACAGGCCGGCGAGCCGATAGCGGAAGATCACGTGCTCGGGTGTGAGGATCTCGAGAACGCCGCTCGGCTGAATACGATGCCAGACCTGATCTGGCTCATGATCGATCGCTGCTGCGCCCTCTGCGCGTCCGGCACCAAATGTGAAGATCAGCAGTGTGACCAGCACACCGCCAGAGAACAACAGCTTATACGCGTAGCTGATCGCTGGTGGGTGGATCTGGCTGATGGTCGCCTCGATCAGCCCGGCAATGAGGAAAAGTGGCAGGGTGCCGACGAACAACCTCACTGCCGGTCCTGAGGCTTTCGCAACCGCTTCCCGGGTCGTGAGTCGCCCGGGCATCAATGCCGCTCGACCGAGCATCAGTCCTGCTGCACCGGCCAGGGCAATGGCGAAGAACTCCGGGATTCCGTGTGGCAGGATCCAACTCCAGAAGAACAGCGCGGCGTCGGATCCGGCCAGTTGATAGTCGGCCGCCAGTGCTCCGATCAGCATCCCGTTCAAGCAGATGACGATGAAGGTGAAAACCCCGAAGAAGATCCCGAGCAGAAATGCGAGCAAGGCGATTCTCAGATTGTGCAGTGTCAGGAACAGCCCGAAGCGGGTGCCTCCGATCTCCCCCGAGACGTCCGGATGTGTGTCTTCGAGGATCCGCTGCTGCGGAGTGATCCCTTGATGCTGTGCCGGCAGCAGGTGATAGCGTGCCGTGGGCTCCATTATCATGGCGGAAAAGCCCAGAATAAATCCGACAGCCATCGCAATTCCGGCAGCCCAGACATAAAGGCCGTGTTGGCGGATCAGCCGCGGCAGCTCCCTACCGAGGAAATGTAGTGGGCTGGACCAAGACTGACTTTGCCAGGTGTACAGCCGGCTGTAGCTGCGGCCGACGAGATCGTTGAGATACTCGACGACGGGCGAACCTGCGCCTCCGGACTGTGCCACGAGCAGGTCGCTGGCAACGGCCCGATGCAGGCGGGCATACTGAACTACGTTCTCGGCGCTGACAGAGTGTCCCGCCTTGTCGAGCCGGGTGATCCGATGTTCTAGCTCCGTCCAGTCGGAGCGACGACTCTGGGCCCAGTTGCTGGTTCCTGGTGAATCAGGCATCAGAGACGCCCCTTGAGCTTGGTGTCAACGTACTCGCCAATGACTTCTATGCTCAGACGCTCGACGTCGGCGTGGAGAACATGCGAGCCGCCCTGACGCAGTCGGCGAATGAGCGCGGACTGCTGGATCATCAGTTCTGAGGCGACGGCTCGCTGGTACAGTCCTCGCGTCTCGGCAGGGTTGCTCCAGGCCAGCGATTCAAGCCCACGGTCGCGCAGCGATACCACGATCGGCAGGTGCCGGGGAAGCAACACTGACAACGCGGTGTTCAGTTCCTGGCTAGTCGCCTCGTCCGACAGATCGGTCCAGATCACGACCAGCGTGCGTCGATGCAGCCTGGGAGCCAGCCAGCGAGCCCAGGCTAGATAACTGGTGGCGCTGTAGGTCGCGTGTGCCGCATAAAGTCGGCTCAGGAAACGGGACAGCGCCGAGGGGTCGCACGCGGGCTTGAGGTAGTGCTGTACCTGATGCGAAAAAAGGCACAGACCCACCCGGTCATTCTGGGACAGCGCCACATCGGCCAGCAGCAGCGCCGATGAAAGCGCCGCGTCCAGCCGGGTCTGGTGTCCGATGCGAGCCGCCATGCTGCGGCCGGTGTCTATCGCCAACAATACCTGCTGTCCTCGCTCTGGTCGGGTTATGCGTATCACTGGCCTATCCCGCCGGGCAGTCGCCTTCCAGTCGATGTCGTGATAACGATCGTCGGGGGCGTAATCTCGCAAGCGGTCGAACTCGCCGCCGCGGGCCGAACCCCGGATACGGTGAAGTCCGGCTAGACTGATACGGTGGCGGGCCAGGAGGCGATAGCGCTGGAGCGCGCGCAGGTTGGGATAGACGGGGACCTCGCTGGAGGCAGGCACCTCGGCCTGGATCGCCATCAGTGCCATACGCGACCGCAGCCGTAACCAGATCGAGCCGAAGCGGTGATCTCCCCGCTGATGCGGTTCGGTGGTGTAACGGATGACAGCTCTGCCGAAGGGGGACAGCCGCAGTGGCTTCAGGATCAACTGAGGCGAGAACCCCTGCGGAACATCGTCGGTGACCTCCCCGACGAGCTTCATGCCCGAACGGTTTCGCACACTGATCCGTATCGGGTTTGCTTCGCCGATGGAGAGGCGGAAATCGTGCTGTCGGTGTGCCTCCAGGTTACGGGATGCGCGCCAAAGGATCATTGCATCGATAAAGGCCAGCACCAGCAGTGGGCCGGCTAGCAGGAGCGTCAGGCCGAACGCTTCCGGGCTGCCGGGATACAGTATCAGCGGCAGACCGCCCAACGTCAGCAGGGTGATCAGGCGCCGGGTGGGCCGCCAGGCCACGATCCAAAGTGGGCCTCCGCCTACGGTGTGGTGTCGCACTGCAGGATGATCTCCGTCAGGTTCTCGGTCACTTTACCCAGTTGCACTAGCTTGGCGTCACTGGCGTGGGCGTCATCCTCCAGGCTCCTCAGTTGGGTGAGGAGTTTCTCGATGGCGGCAACAGGTAGATGTTTGCCTCTCAGGCGAAGTTGGTTGACTCGCAGTGAGGCGCTGGGCGTGATGGCCCAGGGTGCGACACGCGAGATCGCCAGGATCAAGCGCCGTTGGAGGTCCGCGGAAACGACGCTGGTGTGGCCGAAGCGTCGGTGAATGTCCGCCCGGGCGCGTGCAAATTCGATGCCTTCGCGACTCAGTTCCTGCTGGGTTTCGTAGGTTCGTCCGAAGCGCAGTCGCAGGTGCCAGGCGAGCAGCGCCAGAATCAGCAGGATGTGGATCATCGGTGGTGGCGACAATCCCAACTGCAGCAAATGATCCCAGAGGCTGGTGCTGCGGACCCGCCCGCCGTGGTACTCGTCGATGAAAACGGGACGACCGGCCATGACGTAGCGGGCCAGGTTGCGTAGCAGTGCCGCGTTATCGTCCAGCGCCAGCCCCACGTTGCTGACCAGGAAAGGGCTGGCGAAGATGAAGATCTCCCCCTCGCCGCGGATGGCGTACG
>CAZANL010000261.1:5647-6710 GCA_964486115.1 uncultured Planctomycetota bacterium | reverse complement strand
CTGGCCGCATCTCCCAGGTGGCGGGCTGCCTCGTTGGTCGGGATTTCACTCACCCCCTCGGGCAACTGCCCCCAGCGAATTCGCTGAGTTGCCTTGGCACGCGCAGCGCTGTCGCCGACCAGCGCGAACTGGGGCCCTGTGGACGGTTTTCTGTCCGACATCGTCTAGAGAATATAACGACTGAGATCCTCGTCAGCTAGGATATCCTTCAGTCGCTCCCTTACTAGTGGTTGATCAATCACCCGTCGCTCTCCGGAAAGTCCTGGCGCGTCGAAGGATATGTCTTCGAGGATCTTCTCCAGCACGGTGGCCAGGCGGCGCGCCCCGATATTCTGCGCGCTGCGGTTCACCTGGGCCGAGATCTGGGCGATTTCAGCGATCCCATCCTCCGTGAACGCCAGGTCTACCCCCTCTGTAGCTAGCAGTGCAGTATATTGACGCGTCAGGGCGTTTTCTGGTTCCGTCAAAATCCGGACAAAGTCTTCCTCGGACAAGCTCGAGAGCTCGACCCGGATCGGAAACCGTCCCTGGAGTTCTGGGATCAGGTCCGAAGGCTTGGAGACATGAAAGGCGCCGGCCGCTGTAAAAAGGATGTGGTCGGTGTTGATGATGCCGTAACGCGTGTTGACGCTGCTGCCCTCGACGATCGGCAGGAGATCCCGCTGCACGCCTTCTCGGCTGACGTCGGGACCTTGCTTGGCATGGGGCCCGGCGATCTTGTCCAGCTCGTCGAGGAAGACGATCCCGTTCTGGGTGACTCGCTCGAGGGCATCTCGGGTGACCCGCTCCTGGTCGATCAGGCTGTCCGCTGCCTCTTGCTCGAGCATCGGCCGGGCCTCCGAGACCCTGAGCCGGGTGGTACGCTGCGGGCCCGACGGCATGACCCGGTCCAGCAGTTCTTGGAAGTCCACCCCCATCTGTTCCACCCCGGCATTCGAAAACACCTCGAAATGGGGCATCTGGCGGGCCGCCGCTGCCTGGTACTCGATCTCGAGCTCTTCCAGCTGCCCGGATCTTAGCTGGGCCATGACCGCCTCGTGCGTGCCAGCTGCCTCGACCCGCT
>CAZANL010000261.1:0-5637 GCA_964486115.1 uncultured Planctomycetota bacterium | reverse complement strand
TCCTGCCCGTCGATCTCGATCCCCTCGATCGTGACCCCTTGCTCGGTGTCGTTGCCTGGTGCGCGATAGGCCAAGATCAGATCGACGAGGCGTCCTTCGGCCTGCGCTCGGGCTTTCTGCGCCACCTCTTGCCGGGACTCTTCTTTGACCAGCGAAATCGACACGGCCACCAGGTCGCGAATGATCGACTCCACGTCACGGCCGACATACCCCACCTCGGTGTACTTCGAGGCTTCGACCTTGATGAACGGTGCCTTGACCAGTTGTGCCAGGCGGCGAGCGATCTCGGTCTTCCCCACGCCGGTGGGCCCGATCATGATGATGTTCTTTGGCAGTACCTCGTCTCGCAGCTCGTCAGGAAGCTGCCGCCTGCGCCAGCGGTTGCGGATTGCAATCGCAACGGCGCGTTTGGCCTCGTGCTGGCCGATGATGTAGCGGTCCAGTTCGCTGACTAGCTCGGCGGGGGTCAGCGCATCGTCCACGACGGTCACTCGAGCTCCTCGATGGTCAGGTTCTCGTTGGTGTAGATACAGATCTCGGAGGTGATTCGAAGGGCCTCACCGACCACCTCCTTGGCCGACAGTTCGGTGTGGCTGACCAGCGCTCGCGCGGCGGCGACAGCGAAATTGCCGCCCGATCCGATCCCGAGGATTCCGTCTTCGGGCTCGATCACGTCTCCTGCGCCGGAGATCACTAGCAGGTGTTGCTTGTCCGCGACCGCCAGCAGTGATTCCAGTCGACGCAGGGCTCGGTCCGTGCGCCACTCCTTGGCCAGCTCGATCGCAGCTCGCAGCAAGTTCTGGTTGTGCTCGGCCAGCATGGCGTCGAACCGGTCGAGCAGGCTGAAGGCGTCAGCGGTTGCACCGGCAAATCCGGCCAGCACCTTCCCGCCAGCAAGCCGTCGGATCTTGGTCGCCGAGTGCTTGAGCACGGTATTGCCGAGAGAAACTTGGCCGTCACCGCCCAGTGCGAGGCGGCCGTTGCGGCGTACCGCCAGGATCGTGGTCACGAAATACGCTCTCCGCTATCAGGTCGTGGGGATTGTCCCGCCCCTGGGTGCCTTGGCTACGGCAGGCACTGCATCGGGCTGCGAGCCAAGCCCGCGCGGGCAAGATTTCCGCGGAAATCCTCATCTGCGAACTACTAGCCAAAGCCTAGCACGACCCAAATTGGCCTGCCACACAAATCACTTGCCGCTCACTGCCTCAGTTGTTATGCATGCAGGTGTCCCGATTCTAGACCTATACGTGGGGGAAATTTTATGTGCCGGTTGCTCCTGACGGCGGCCATCCTGTTCGCCTTCTGTCCTCTGGCCGGTGCCAAGGAGAAGAGCGAGCAGGCCAAACAACTCGCAGTGGCCCAGAAAGCGATGAAGAGGCTTGCGTTCATGCAGGGGCGGTGGGGCGGGGTCGAGACTCATCTGCCCAGCGACTACATGCCCAAGGGGGGCAGCTTCAAGGCGATGGCCAAGACGACCTCGCTTTACAAAGGGGTTCACCTGACGGTCAGCCAGACCTCCTATACACGGCCGGTCAAGTACGAGGCCCATGGACTCTGGAGTTACGATGCCAAGACCCAGGAGTACGTGTTGACCTGGTTCGATTCGATGGGTGGCCTGGATCGCTACCGGGGTAAGTTCTCCGAAGACGGCAAGCGGCTGAACCTGGGCCAGCGGCGGGGTGAGGTGGGCTATTCGGTGACCTACATCATTCACGATGTGCACCACTACACCTTTGAAATGGCGATCCAGAAGGGTGATCAGCGGCAGAAACTGATCACCGCGGAGTACACTCGCGCCGGCAAGGGGCCTCGGCTGGTGGACTTTGGCTGTCGCTGTGGCAAGCACAAGCAGAAACCACTGGGCAGCAAGGCCCCCTCATGATGAGGGAGCCCGATGCAGCGCAAGGAACCGTGAGTTCCTTGATCTCCAGCTAACCAGGTAAGAATGAGGGGCGGGCCGTCTGGCCCGCCCCCATTATTTTGAGGTCCTACTTCTCGCCTTGTGGTCGAGGTTTCTTCTTGACCGAATTCTCATGGGCCAGCCGACTGATGTAATCGGCCCAGCGCATTTGTAGGTGGTCCCAGTCCAGGCCGGCGGCCTTGAGATAGTGAGGGACCGCCTCACGAGCCAGCGCACCGTCCTTCAGCGCTCTGAACAGCCGGGCGAACAGTCCGCGATAACGGCCCTCCTCCGCGGTCAGCAGGAAGTAGACCAGGGACCAGGAGAGTGCGTAATGTCCGATCTCGGCGGGGCCGAAGCTGTCGTTGTGAAACTGGTTGTAGTTCAGCTGGACGAGTTTGCTCAGCGGGGTGTTGCTCTTCTCCCGGATCAGGCGAGCAACATAGTTCAGGTGTGCTAGGTGGACGTCGTGGGACAGCTGGCCTCGGGTGTAGGAGGACTGCTCGTAGTATTCCGAAAGCCCCTCGTTGAGCCAGACGGGGGCCCGCTTGATGTGGGTCGACAGGACCTGATGTTGCGCCTCGTGGGCCAATGTCTGGAGCAGGTTGGAGCGCGAAGGCTTGGAGTACGTGACGATTTCCTGTCGGGTCGGGGAGAAGTAGCCGCCGGCGTCCTGCAGAAACGGCCACTTGGGATCAGTTGTCTTGGCGTATTGCCGATACCCCTTGCGACGCCAGAAAAGCCGGATGCTGGTCTTGTGGAGTGCTTGAGAGCGAGGCCAGCCGTTCACCACTCTCCCCCAGGGGAAGTGGATTCTGCGTGTTCGGTCTGGCTTCAGCAGTACCCGTTTGCCGTCGGTGTGAATGACCAAGCGCAGCTTGCTCTCGCGGTAGCGCACGACTTGCTGCCCTGCTGGCATGCGATAGACCTCCCCCTCCGATGTCTGATGGTGCCGTCCGCCGAGTGCCAGCAGCAGCTCGGGGGTTTGTTGTCCCAGCGACGCGGGAGGGGTGTAGAGGCGATTGTAAGCGGAGTGCATCATCTCCATCGTCAGCAGAATCCGCTCCGCTAGCAGCGCATCGACGTTTGTCCGCAGAACATAGTGGCTGGTCCGCCATGTGTGCATTCCGGATCCAGCCTGCGTTTTCGCCGGCTGCGCCTTCGTTTTGAACGTGAAGTTCTTCCGGCTTCGATGCCACCACGCCTGATAAGCGGACCGGGCTGTCCGTCCCTTGAACGATTGCCCCGTCAGCGATTCGAGCTGGTACAGCGCGATCTGGCGCAGCAGCAGTTGGCGACTGTCCAAAGATTCGATCAGGATGCTGATCGTGCGGCGCAAGCGCAATCGGGAGAGGGCGTAGAGTGCTTGCGCACGTAGGCTCTCGGGTAGCGATTCGTTCTCCAGGCATCGGATCAGTCCAGCCAGTGCGGTCAGCGGGCGGCTGCGCCCCAGGGAACTGTAGAGTGTGATGAGGACCTCTGCTTCTTGCTTGATCGCGAGCGCCGCGAGTAGTGCTTTTTGTATCACCGGGCCAGTGAGGTAGCTCAGTGAGCTGGCCATTTCATGGCGAACTCTGTAGTCCGGGTCGGAGAGCAGCTGGACTGCTTGTTTCAGCGGGAGCGGCTGGCCCAGCATTGGCAGTACACGAGCGGCCATCTGACGGACTGACGAGCTCTTGTCGGTCAGCAAGGTCGAGACATGAGGGCGCAGTGCGTCGGGTGCGAGCGTCGCCAGGTAGTAGATCGCGTTCCCGCGAACGCGGTGGTACGGGTCGTCGAGTGCCTCCAGGAAGAGCGCTGTGCTGTTTGAGTCATCGAGCTGGCCGATGGTGTGGAGCAGCTGGCTTCTTGCGCGATCGAACTTGGCCTTGCGGAATGCCGCGATGAGCAGTGGTAGCGCCGCCGGCCTGGACAGCTTGTTGATAGCTCCGAACACGGATTGCCGAGCTGTCCTTATCGGATCCTCGGTCCGTTTCAGCAGGTGCCGGATCGTCTCCTTGTCGCCCAGCGCGCCGAGGCTGTTTGCCGCGTTCTTGCGCACGCGCCAACTCGGGTCGTGCAGCGCCTCGACCAGTGTGGGAAGCGCCGACTTGTTGCCGATCCGGCGCAGCGCATAGGCTGCCCAGCAACGCATCTGTTCGGAATGGCCCGATCGGTCGAGTAACACCTTGCACAACGGATCGACAGCGGACTGACCGAGTTTTCTCAGTTCATCGAGTTCGCTAGCGGTGCGGGAGTGGGTCTCTGATTGCACGAACTTGCGCAGGATCGTGACGGCGTTGCGATCGGTCTCCTGGGCGTGTGCGCTTGCCGTAAGTGCAAGCAGTGAAAGCAACAAGACACCATGGGCACGGGGGTCATGCGACATGAGAATCAAAGTATAGCACACTGGTCGAGCACTGGCCGAAACGCTCTGGGCTGTCGGGTTTCGTCGAGCCGAGAATCCGCCCAATACGAACGAGTCGCACAGTCACCCGCCCGCTCACTCTCGGCTCACGATTTTTTTGTCGCCCGTCGGCATTCTCTCCTGCCGAACCCCAGGAGGGAGGAGACATTGCGGACGGGGCTGCGTGGGTGGTTGTAGTGCACTGGAGCCATGAGAATCGAAATGGATGGCCGGGGTCCGTGAATGTCCCTGTCGCTGAATCACGCCGGCGCAAAAAACCTGGTTAGACAGAGTGCTCTGCCGGCTTTCCTGGTCGCTGATTTAATCCAATACTACTCACAACCCAATTCTGGATGGGAGTCTGGAGAGGGGAGTGCGGGCTGTGGAGGGCGGGCTTTCGGCATCAGGAGGATCCGATGCGAAATGCTTGTCGGTTGTTGTACTGGCTGTTGTTGGTCACTGTCGCCATGGGCTGGGTAGGGCGCAGTCAAGCCGGTGAAAAGCGGTTTGTCGCGTACTACACTGCCTGGAGTATTTATGCGCGCTCATATTATGTGGACAAGATCCCCGCGACGCATCTGACTCACATCAATTATGCGTTTGCCAACATCTCAGCTGGGGGAGAGTGTGTGCTGGGCGATCCCTGGGCCGATGTGGAGAAGGCCTTTACCGGTGATTCCTGGGACTCTCCTCTGCGCGGAAATTTCAACCAGCTGAAGCTGTTGAAGAAGAAGCATCCCCACCTGAAGACCCTGATCTCGATCGGAGGGTGGACGTGGTCCGCGCGGTTCTCCGATGTCGCCTTGACAGACGCCTCGCGCAAGAAGTTTGCCAAGTCGTGTGTCGCTTTCATGTCGAAGTACGGCTTTGACGGTGTGGACGTGGACTGGGAGTATCCGGTCCGCGGAGGAATGCCTTCGAACAAGACCCGGCCTGCCGATCGTGCCAACTACACTCTGCTTCTGGCGGAACTGCGACGTCAATTGAATGAGCTGGGGAGCCAGACGGGGCGCAAGTATCTGCTGACGATTGCAGCGCCGGCGGGACCCTCGACCTACGTCAACCTCGAGCTGTCGAAGATCCATCCTTATCTGGACTGGATCAACCTGATGACCTACGACTTTGCCGGCGGATGGAGTTCCAAGACGAACTTCAATGCCCCGCTGTATCCTCCCGCAGAAGATGCGGCCCTGGGGCTCAGCGCCCACTCGGCGGTTCAAGCCTATTTGAAGGCCGGGGTTCCGGAGAAGAAGTTGGTGATGGGGGTCCCTTTTTACGGTCGGGGCTGGAAAGGAGTCGGGGGGGGGAGAGCACGGTCTGCGGTCCAGTCACTCGGGGGTCCCGATGGGCA
>CAZANL010000260.1:0-6715 GCA_964486115.1 uncultured Planctomycetota bacterium | reverse complement strand
GCCGATTTTTGCTTCGGCGTCGACTACGACAGCTACCAGCTGATCATCTGGCGCTCCGACCTGCCCGACTCGGAGCTACGTCGAATTCCCCTGGCCGAGCCGATCAACGACCTCTGGATCGACTACAAGGAGCCAAGAGTCTAATGCTGCGCGCAATTGGCATCGCCGCCGGGGGCCTGCTGCTAGCGGTCGCGGGCTACGTCGTCTACTCGAACCTGTCGAAGGCCAAGCCCAAGCCGCTCGACCCGTTCCGGCGCGAGGTTGCCCGGCTGGTCGTGGCCCAGATCAGCCAGGGGATCCCGATACAGCCTGGCTTCGAGCTGGTCGTGATGCCCCCGCTGGCCGGTGACAAGGGCGAGAACGAGGTCACCCGTCTGCTCCAGCAGGCATTCAACGACACCGGCAAGTACAACCTGATCGACCACTCCCGCGTCCTCAACTGGCTGGAGGAGAAAAAGCTGAAGGAGGAGGCGCTGCACGATCCCGCGGTCCAGGTTCAGGTGGCCAAGGCGCTCGACGCGGAAGGTGTTCTCGCAGGCCAGATCCTCTCCTTCCCCGACCCTCGGGGATCCAACAAGACCACCCTGACCGTCAAGCTCACACTGCGGGACAAGCAGGGCCGGCAAAAGTTCGAGAAACGCTACACGGCGCAGCTCACTCCGGGGTGGTTCTCACTCCCCTACTGGCGCGCTTACCTGGCTTCATCCAGCGGCTGGAAGCGCTTCTTCGTCTGGGGCTTCATCGTGCTGATCCTGCCCGTGCTGGCCCATCCGGCATTACGCAAACTCCTCCTCGAAGAGAGCAATCTGGTCAACCTCTACATGCTGATCGGCCTGACGATCTTCGGCACCCTGACGGCCTACGTGGCCATCGGTCTCCGAATAGATGGCTTCTGGGAAGGGTTCGCCTTCCTGGTCGCCTTGCTCGCCACCGGGTTCTGGAACTACGTCGCAGCCACGTTCGTCGAGGTGTACCTCAAATAGACGCACCGCGCAGGAACAGCATGCCCGGCGTGCTGCGGCAGCTGGCCGACATGGGCTGCGCACCCGGGACCGTGATCGACGTCGGCGCGGCAGACGGCACCAGGCCACTCTACGAGGCCTTTCCAGACGCCCGCCACGTGCTGATCGAGCCGCTCGTCGAGTTCGAGGAGACGCTGCGGGCGCTCTGCGACGAGTGGAGCGCGGAATATGTTCTGGCGGTCGCTGGTGCGACCTCCGGGAGCGCCACGATCAACGTGCACGCCGATCTGGAAGGCTCGTCGCTGCTGTGCGAGACGGAGACGTTCGAGATCAACGGGCAGCCGCGGGACGTCCCGGCGGTCACGCTCGACGAGCTGGTCTCGGAACGAAATCTACCGACCCCCTACCTGATAAAAGTGGACGTGCAGGGTGGCGAGCTAGAGGTACTGGAGGGCGCACAGGCCACGCTGCCCCACACCGACGCGGTGATCCTCGAAACCACCCTGTTCGGCACCTTTGACGGAGGACCGCAGTTCATCGATGTGCTCAGCTACATGGCGCGAAGAGAGTTCGTCGTCTACGACCTGTTTGGCCAGCTCTATCGGCCGCTCGACGGCGCCCTGATCCAGACCGACGTCGTGTTCGTTCGAGAGCAGAGCGAATACCGCAAGCACCACCACTACGCCACACCGGAGCAGCGGCGCGAGCAGCTTGGTGGATAGCCACTGGGCTCCCCGCTGATGCGGCTGGAACATGAAATTCTACTCGCTGCCAGTCGGGTGTCACGGGTTCGCAGCTAGCGCTGGGACCCGCTTACTGCTGCCAGGGCTGCGACTCGAGACCGCGACCGAAGATGCTGCTCGATGCACCGGCTCGTCGCCCGACCGCGAGTCTCGGCTGTGCCGCGCGAATCAATAATCAAGAGCAGCAAAGGTCGCCGTTCTGGCAGCAAGATCGGTTGCAACGGGGCTCGCCGGAATCAGCAGGAGACCTGCTCCCAGCCAGCCCCGCGACGGCCCATCGCCCAGAACCCGTGCCAGCAGGACACCTCGCCCAGCAGTTCGTGCACGGCCAGCGTAACACCGGGATGAAAGTGAGTTCCAGAGCCGGGATCAGCGACATAGTCATGATCGTGGTAGGCCCGGGCATGGTCCAGATCGCACTCGTGGGCTTGCAATTCGAGATCATCACCACAGATCAGGCCTCCGTCGGCGACCAGCCTTCGCGCTTGATCGATGTCGAACAGTGCGTCCTCGTAGAAGTGCGAGCCGTCGATGAAGACCAGCTGGAACCGTTCATCCGCCAGACAGGGAAACACCTGCCGGCTTGTGCCCCGCAGGGGCACGATGATCTGCTGGTATCCCGAGGTTCGCACGTTGTGCAGGAACAGCTGGAAGATCGCCCCGGTCTCCAGCGCATCTCGCATGACCCGGTAATGCCGGCTTCGATGATGATCCATTTCGAAGTATCCACGCCAGGGATCCACGCAGAAGATCTCGCCATTGCCCCCGTGCACCTCGGACAGTACCTCGGCCCAGAGCAGGGCGGAACCGCCGGCCCAGGAGCCGACCTCGAGGATCCGGCAGGTCTGGTTCGGGTGAGCCAGACACCAGTCCTGCAGCACTCGACGCATCAGACGCAGCCGTTCCGGATGCGTCTGATGGGCGGCCAGGATCGGGCCCAGATAGGGCTGCTCCTGCTCCATGGCGTGCAGGTAGCGCTCCACGTCTTCGAGTGCCAGCCGGGCGGGCTCCAGGGTCGGGCGATGCTGCAAGGCCTGCCGGTATAGCTCTCTCGCTTTCTCGTAGTGCCTGAGGTCGCGGGCGATCTCCCCAAGGCCGAAGTGCCCCGGCCCGAAGCATGGATCTACCTGCAGCACGCGACCAAATTGATCTTCTGCCTCCTCGAACCGTCCTTGGTGGTACAGGTCCCATCCGACTTGACACAACTTGCCAGGCACGGCGGGATCGATGGAGCCGCGCTGGGGTTGTAGTGGGGGCTGACCCATGTCCTAGTCTTGTCCTGGCGTCGTGATCTCGTAGACCTTGATCATGGCCGGCATCAAGTACAGCACATGTAGACGGAGTGTTCCCTGTTCTTCGCTAAAGCGCAGGTCATATACAACGCCAGCGCTGCCGGAGCTGATCGGGTGACGCGCCTGAAACATTCCCTCGTCATCTAGCTGGATCAGGTCACCCAGGTCCGCGAACCACACGCTACCGTCGAGCGGATTGCGCCGTGGCTGAGAACAACAGTAGGCCGATCCCCGATGAAAGACCAACAGCTGACTGCTCCGCCAGGCCCACCGCCAGATGGTCCGAGCGCGGTAGTCGGCCATCAGCACCGTACCGTCTGACAGAAAGGTGGTGCCCCAGGGTGCGAGGACCCCGTCGGGATCGGACAGCTGGGCCAGATGCTCTCCTTCCGCCGACACCAGGTGTGCCGCAAACCCTGGCTCGTCCTGGATGCAGTCCAGCAGCAGCTGGTTGCCATCAGGGTCGCGGTCATAGTTGAAGGCGTGTGTGACCGCAGGCAGATCGAGCCCCGCGGCCTTTCCGCTGCTGGTGTCCAGCCGGAAGACACTGCCCTCCAAGGAGCATCCACCCACCTCCTCACCGACCTGCCAGAGGTTGAAGCAACAGGGGAAGCCAAGCTCCTTCGACGAGTAGCTGGCGCGCTCTGCTCCCTCCCGGTCCAGCTGGATGAGAGTGGTGTCAGCCGGGTATTGCGAGACATCGCACAGCAGGTAGCCGTCTGAAAGCACCAGCATCGACATCGGCCGCTGGCAGGTCAGCTCGATCGATGCGACCTGCTCCAGCCCCGGCATCGCGGCCAGGGTCTCGGGCTCGACCGAAGCGCCCTTCAGACAGCTAGCGATCTGCGTTCGGTAATGACCCATCTCGCACCAGAGTCGGGCGGTCTGACTCAGGCTTTCCGTCTGGCCGACCGAGCTCGCCGCCCCCAGTTCGCAGAAGATCCGCCGGCTCCACCAAGCTAGCCGCAAACCCTCCAGTGCCAAAAGCTGCCCGTGCTCCAGCTGGATCGATCGCTTGACGGTCACTGTCGAGAGGGCCAGCATCGCCTGCTCGAGGTGGTCCGCCAGTTGACCCAGCACATCCGGCATTCTGGCAGACTTCCAGTGATACTGGTGTTCGGAGAAGTACATACCCCTGAACTCGAATGGCCAGCTCTGGGGCAAGCCGCCTGGGCAGGCCTGTCGATGCTCGATCAGCCACTCCTGATGGTCTAGCAGCCGCTGGCTCAGTCGGTTCAACTCGGTCAGGATCTGGAGGACCTGCCCCTCGCCGTCCACCACCGTCCACGCCTCATCCCCGTCCAGCGCCACCAGAAATCGCAGCCGTGCCAGCATCGAAGCCGGCCCCTGGCTGTGTTCAAGCAGGGACTGCCGAGCACCCCGGAGTTGGTTCTCAAGCTCGCAGTATCTGCTCAGCTGCTGGGAGGGGCGCTCCAGGACGGCTCCCGCGTAGACCTCAAACATCGAATCTCGAAACCGGGTGGTCAGCAACTCCAGCTGTTCGAGAGCATCGATCAGCTGGTCGGTGTAACCGGCCTCTTCGTCCGCCAGACGTCCCTCATGCTGCCAGCCCTCGATCAGTCCTGGACAGAGCAGGCGGGCCTGGCGAGCCTCGTCCAGCGGTAGGTCTGCCTGCAGGATCCTCTGCCGCAGCAGATCGATCACCTCGTCCGGCATGTCTTGGGCCAGCTCGGCGGCCAGCGGGATCAGCTGCGTGTCGTCAAACGCTGGCAACAACGCAGCCGCCAGCTCGGTGGTCGTCCTGGACAGCGCCGGCAGATTCAGCCGTATCAGCTGCCTGCCCTGCAGCAGCAACAAGGTATTCTCCGCATCCTCCGGTCGCGGTGCCAGCAATAGCGGCTCGCCCGCGCCAGGCAGTGAGAACGTCACCAGCGGGGTCCCCATCCGCGTCAGCAGCCGCAGCTCCGATCGGCACTCTTCAGTAACGACCAGCAGCGGCCCGCGGCAGGCGAAATCGGCCACCCGGGGCCCCAGCACGACCCTGGCAGCGGTTGTGCTGCCGCCACCCTGCATGCTCCAGCACTGGATCCGTTGCCCATGGCGATCGAGCAGCAGCAGCATGCCGTCCGGAGTCCGGGTCAGATGCGTCGGGTAGTCGTGCCTGGTCGATGACGAGTCATCGGGTTGTCCCAGAGGACGAAAGCTGCGGCCATCGGCATCGACCTGCACCAACCGGTGGTTACAGCGATCGACCACCAACAACCCTCCGGCTTGATCCGAGAGGAGCTGGTGCGGTTCGTTCCAACAGCCCGGCCCATCCCCCATCTGGCCGAAAGCACGCCAGCTATCCTGCTGCGGATCCCAGCACTGCAGCCGATGGTTCCAGGAGTCGCACAGCCAGAGCTTCCCGGCAGTCCATGCAGGATTGCGGGGATACCAGAACTGGCCGGGCTGCGACCCTCGCTCCCCGATCACCTCGACATCGGCAGCCTCCAGATCAATACGGTACAGACAGTGGCGGAACTCGTCCGCCAACATCAGCTGCCCCCCCGGCAGCCAGGCAGCGCCGGAAAGGTGGGAGTGTGGCTCCAGCGGCAGCGGTAACTCGCCCACCACCTCGCTATCGATCTTCAGCGAGCGCAAGACCTCAGCCTGCGCAGACTCCAGCGCGTCCAGCGAGTGTTGGGGAAGCTGCTCTGCCGGCTGATGGCCAAGGGCTATCGCCCACTCCGCCCACCCGTTCAGATCTCTCATCTGCTCTAAAGCTTCCTGAACATCTGGTTCGGTGCGCTGCAGACGACCTGGTAGTCGGGATGGGTCTTCACCTCGTTGGCCACCCTGAAGGCCCCCGGGTGAGAGACGTCTAGCGAGTCATCGAACAGTATCAGCCCACCCGGCAGCAGATGCGGATCGAGGCCGTCGAAATCCGCTTTCGCGGCCTCGTAGGTATGTGCGCCATCAATGTAGGCGAAGCTGATCGCTCCACCGAGCTCGACCGATCGCCCAAAAACGTCGATGACCTGCTCGCCCCCATCCCACCGAGCGAGAAAGTCCGACGAGTAGGCCTCCACCGCGTACGGCTCGATGCCCTTGCTGAACATCTGCATGTTCAGCTTGAACACACGGATGCAGTAGTTGCGGAACGTCTCGGTGCTGGCGTCAAAGTAGCCGGACAGAAGTTCTTGTGTGGATTCGAAGTCCCACGGGTCGCAGCAAAAGAAGCGCTCGGTACGCCCGTGCTTGTGTGCCAGATAGGCCAGCACGTTGGTCGACAGCCCGAGGAAGGATCCGATCTCAACCATCGCCCCGCCGGGCGGCATGTTACGAATCGCATACTCGAACAGGCCCAGATTGCCATGTCCGGGAGTGAGCCATCCACCGTTGATCCAGCACAGCCAGGCGACATACTCATCCGCCTTGATGTTCTCGGCATGACGGCGCAGTGCGTCCCGGTCCAGCAGCTGATTTTCCTGCACTGTTCCCTCCATTTGACTCACGGCTATCCCAGATCGTACAAGTCGGAGTTGCCTAGCACCAGTCGGTAAAAATCTTTCAGCTTTCGGGCCATCGCCTCGGTCCCCAGCTCCTGATCCACGCGAGCCAGACCCCTTTCCGAGAGCCCGGCCAGGCGCTGTGGGTCGCTGATTAGCGACTGAATCGTCGCGGCCATGGCGGCGGCGTCTCCTTCGGGGACAACCAGTCCGGCATCTCCGATGACCTCCGGGATGGCGCCGGAGTCGGAGCCGATCACGGGGAC
>CAZANL010000259.1:0-6719 GCA_964486115.1 uncultured Planctomycetota bacterium | reverse complement strand
GGCCTCGAGGCGCCGAAGGCTCACAAGAAGCGGGGCACGCGCAAGCCGGCTCGCCCGGCGAGGCCGCTGCGCAAGGCGAAGAAGCCCAAGGTGGAATTCTACGAGTAATCCCCCGAGATAATCTCAAGACCGGAACGAGGCCGCCTCCAGCCGAGGCGGCCCGTTCTATTTAAGGTCGCCGGGGTTGACCTCGGCCGGTGCTCGGGACAGCTCGGGCGACCTTTTCGGCGCTGAGTATTTGTGCTTTAACTGGGTGTTCTTCGTACTGGAGTGTCTCGACCCGGAGGAACGCGTCCAATGACTGAAGCCCTGATCGATGTACATGCGCTGTGCAAGAACTACGACGGCATCCTCGCCGTCGACCAGCTCTCCTTCCAGGTGCCATCGGGACAGATTCTGGGGCTGGTCGGACCCAACGGCGCGGGCAAGACGACGACCCTGCTCTGTCTGGCCGGGATCCTGCCCTCGGCATCGGGCTCGATCCTGATAGCCGGCGCGCACATCGAGCGGGAGCCACTGCAGGCCAAGCGGGAACTGGCCTTCATCCCGGACACGCCGAAATTGTTCGAGTACCTCACTGTGCGCCAGCATCTGCAGTTCGTCGCCCGTCTCTACGGAGTCGAGGACTGGAAGTCGCGTGGCATGTCGCTGCTCGAAGAGTTCGAGCTGATCGCGAAGGTCGATGTCCTGCCGCACGAGCTGTCGCGGGGTATGCAGCAGAAGCTGGCGATCTGCTGTGCCTTCCTGCACCAGCCCAAGGCGATCTTCTGCGACGAGCCGCTGACCGGTCTCGATCCGCTGGGCATCCGCAACATGAAGGCCTCGATCGCGCGTCGTGCCGAGGAGGAGGGGGCGGCGATCATCGTCTCGTCGCACCAGCTCGAGCTGGTCCGCGAGCTGATCGATGCGCATCTGATCCTCAAACAGGGTCGCGCCGTGGTCTGCGGTAAGATGGAGGAGATCCGGGCACAGATGCCGGACCTGCCGGAAGAGGCGACGGTGGAGGACATCTTCTTCCATGTGATCGGGGAGGCGGCCGAGTGAGTGCCGGGTTCTTTGGCCGGGAGGGCGTGGGCCGATGAGCGGCGGGCCGCTACTGTTTCTCGTTCGCGAGAGCCTGCGCAACCGCATATTCTCGATGCTGCGCAAGCTCAAGCGGCCGAAGTACCTGTTCGGCATGGTGTTTGGCCTGCTCTACATCTGGTGGTTCATGATCCGGCCGATCGTGATGTTCGAGCGCTTGGGGGTTTTCGATGGCATTGCCCCGGCAGAGATGTCGGTGCTGATACAGGGCGGAGTCGGTCTGTCCTTCGCCCTGCTGCTGCTGCTGCAGACCTTCAGCTCGGAGACGGGGCTGGTCTATCACGAGAACGAGCTGCTGTTCCTGCTCGCCGCGCCGGTTTCACGGGCGGGACTACTGCGGTTCAAGCTGCTCCAGGCACAGCCGGCGGCGCTGCTGTCCAGCCTCTTCATGGGGATCTTGGTTTTCCTCTTACCGGGTGGTGGCTGGTGGGCCTTTCTGGGGACCTACCTGCTGTTCAGCCTGCTCGGATTGTTCCGCACCTGGTGGTTGCTGGCGCTGTGTGGTCTGCGCGAGCGCGGGATCCGGATCTGGATGGGCTGGGTCGGCGTCCTCGGTCTGCTGCTGATCGCCGGCGCGGCTTTCGCCAGTTACGAGCCACGCGCTCGGGTAGAGCGGTCATCGACGTGGGCTTTCGGTGGCCGGCAAGAGGTCGAGCGCCGCCGGAGCCCAGTCGAAGTGCCGGCAGATCTCTCGCTGACTTCGGAGCGGTTGGGGCCGTATCTGTTCCGGTGGATCGAGCGACGGCCGCTGAGGTACGTCATGCTTCCCCTGCGGCTGACCGGTGCCGTCGCGGCCCCCGGGCCACTGCGCGACCGAGCAGCCAGCCTGGGTGCGCTGGCTGTCTGCTTCGGCTTGCTGACCCTGCTGATCTTCCGCACGCGGGCCGAGTTCATTCAGCCGTCGCTGCAGCTGGCGGCGCGGGTGACGCGGATCAAGAGCCAGGGTTGGTGGGCCTGGCGGCGCGAGCAGCGGCAGCTGAATCAGCCATCAGGCGGGGGGCCCCCGCCACCTTTCGAGCTGAGCCCCGGGGGTCGGGCCTGGGTCGCGATCTTCTGGAAGAACTTGATCTGCGCGGGGACCAGGTACACCCCGCGGATGTTCTCTCGCTGTATGCTGGCGGCGATCGTCGTCGGCCTCGCGCTGGGCAACTGGCCGGGCCTGGACCCGAAAGTGCCCGCGACGCTGTCGGGCGTCGTGCTGTACATCGTCGTGATCCTTGGCCTGATGGTCTCCCAGCATGTTCGCAACGATCTGCGCCTGGACATCCCCAACTTCATCTACCTGCGCTCCCTGCCGATCTCCGGCTTCGGGCTCCTGTTGGGGGAGGTGCTGGGGTTGGCCTTGATACTGGGCGGGATGGCCACGATCGGCTGGACCTTCTGCGCCTGCGCCGTTACCCAGGTGGATGGGACGATGCTCCCGCTGCTGTTTCGCGTGCCGGTGTTCTTCGCGGGACTGGCGATGATCGCCGCGCTGGCCCTGGCCTGGGTCTGTGTCGAAAACTGCCTGGCACTGGCCTATCCGGGCTGGACGCAGCTGGGGCCGCTTCGGGGGGGTGGGCTGGACAAGATGGGGCAGAGCATGTTGAGCGCGCTAATCCGGATGCTGGTGCTGATGGGTGCGCTCGTCTTGCCGATGATCGTCACTGCGGTCGTGGTTGCCCTCGGGGTCATGCTGGTGGGAGAGTCGCTGGTCGGCATCGGCTGGGTCGCGCTGGTTGGCGCGCTGGTCGCCGGCCCGATCATCGCTGCGGAGGCCCTGGCAGCGATGTGGTTTTGCGGCAAGAGGATCTACCCGAAGTTCGACATCTCGGTGGAGCTGGTCTGACCCATCGGGGAGGCGCCGCGAAAGCGGACGGTTCTGCGCCTGGCGCGGCGGGAGGGTCGCGCTACTGAAGATCGAACTGCCGTATCGCCTCGACCATCCCGGCCTGCTTGAAGTCGATCGCCCGCGTCACCCGCTCCGGCCCGGCCCAGGCAAAACGCATGAACTCCGGCGCCACGTCGCCCGGCGGCTGTAGGGTGATCTGATCGTCCTCTCCCTCGAAGCGCAGCAGGAAGTACTGTTGGCTCTGGCCCAGGTGAACGCTCCGTCCCCGCTCGATGAAGCTCTCGATCACGTGCTCGGGAAAGTCATAGCGGATCGCCTCCGGCAGTGTCCGCTCGAGCCGCATCACCTCTCGCGGGGCGGCCAGGCCGAGCTCTTCGCCGAGCTCCCGCCACATCGCCTCCTCGGCCGATTCGCCCTCCTCGATGCCACCCTGGGGAAATTGCCAGGAGTCGGTGAAGCCGATCCGCTCACACCACAACAGCTCGTTTTGCTGGTTGAGCACGATCATCGCCACGCAAGGGCGGTATTTCTGCATCAGCAGCGGCTGGCAGGCCAGCCGCTCGGGGAGCTTGTGCACCGCCGCTTCCGCCGCTTCCTCCTGCGAGTCCTCTTCCTCCGCGGCTGTTTTCGTCCTGCGGGTGACCCAGCCGTAGAAGACCGGGATCACGACCAGCGTCAGCAGTGTGGCCGAGAGCAGCCCGGCAATGATCGTTATCGCCAGGGGCATTCGCAGCTCGGCCCCGGTGGTCTGGCCGAAGACGCCGGTCAGCGGGACCAGTCCGAGCACGGTGGTCAGGGTTGTCATCAGCACCGGGCGCAGCCGGGTCTTCGCTCCCGTCAGCACCGCGGTGCGTAGCTCGGGAGTCTGAGCCATCTCCTGGTTGATGGCATCGACCAGGACGATCGCATTGTTGACGACGATGCCCGCCAGCACGATGCCGCCGATCAGCACGATCACCGAGACGGGGATCGTCAAGGCCCAGAGCGCGAGCACCACGCCAACCGCCGCCAGGGGTACGGTCAGCATGATCACCAGGGGCTGTCCGAGTGACTCGAACTGGCTGGCCATCACGACGTAGACCAGGAACAGCGCCAGGGCCAGCGCGAAGTAGAGGCTGCCCGACGAGGCCTGCATCTCACGGTTCTGTCCGGCGATGGCGAAGGTCACGCCCTCCGGGTATTCGAGGGCCGCGAGTTTTTTTTCTAGCGCCGTGGCCGTGCTGCCCAGGTCGATTCCGCCGACGCGGGCTTCGATCACGCTGGCTCGCTGGTGGCCGATGTGGCGCACCTCGCTGGGGCCCGAGCGCCGCTCGAGGTGGGCCACCTCCCCCAATCGCTTGGCCACGGCTTCGCCGCCGGCGTCGACTCGTAGCCTGGCCAGGGCTTTTCGGGTCGACACGTCCTCGGGTCGCACCTTGACCCGCAGGTCGATCTTCTCTCCTCCCCAGCGGACCCGGGTGGCCTGATCGCCGTGGACCTTGTTGCGCACGGTCTCGGCGACCTGCCGGATGTCCAGCCCGAACAGCGTCAGCCGCTCGCGATCGTAGCGGATGTGCAGCTCGGGGTTGCCTTGCTTTTGGGTCAGGCGAATGTCGGTCAGGCCCGGGTGTGCCTGCATCACGCCGGCCACGTCGCGCGAGATGCGGGCCAGGTCGCCGGTGTCGTCGCCGCGAATCTCGACCGCGACGGGGTAGCGCAGGGAGAGCAGGGTGGGACGGGCAAAGCGGATAGACGCGACGCCGGGGTCGTTCGCCACGATTGCCCGGATCGCGGCGATCAGCTGGTCCTCGGCGTTCCGCGGGAGCTCCGGCTTGAGCCGCAGCCGTAGTCGCGCGGTGTGCTCGCCCGCTCCTGGGTCGGAGGAGGCCTTCTTCTCGATGCCCACCCGGGTGTCGAGCGTCGCGACGCTCGACAGCTTGCGGATCTGCTGCTCCAGGTTGCCGATCACGCGGTTGGTCTTGTCCAGCGGGGTGCCGACCGGCAGGTCGAGGTGCACCAGCAGCTCTCCCTGCCGAACCTCAGGGATCAGTTCGCTGCCCAGCTTGTCACCCAGGAGGTAGCAGGTGGCGATGATGGCCGCGAGCAGGACGAGCACCAGGCCGGGGCGGGAGAGGGCGGCGCCAAGCCAGCGTGGATAATGCGTTTCCGATTTTTCCATCAGCCAGTGCACCAGGCGCTGTGGGGCCCAGAGGATGAGCAGGACCGAGCTGCGAATCAGCCAGAGCAGCAGCAGGCCGACGTAGAAGATGATCACCGCCACGAGCGCGAGGATCTTGCCCACCAGCTCGAGGGCGGCGGCGAGCAGAAACCGGATAACGTGGTACAGCGCCAAGGGCCAGCGGTACCAACGCTTGTTGTGTGGCACGTCCTGACGCACCTTGTTCCAGGATGCCCAGCGGGTCCAGGAGCTCTTGAGAGAGTAGCGCTCATCGGGCGGGGGCAGGCGGAGAGCGGCCAGCATCGGGATGAAGGCCAGGGCCACGATCAGGCTGGCAACCAGACTGCAGACGACGGTCAGTGCCTGGTCGCGAAAGATCTGACCGGCGATCCCCTCGACGAAGGCGATCGGGAAGAAGACCGCCACCGTGGTCAGCGTACTGGCCGTGACGGCGCTGGCCACACGCCGGGTTCCCACCAGGGCCGCGAAGACATATTCGAGGCCCTCCTCGCGGGCGCGGTGGATGCTCTCCAGCACGACGATCGAGTTGTCGACCAGCATGCCGATCCCGAGCGCCAGCCCTCCCAGCGACATGACGTTGAGTGACACCCCGACGAGTCTCATCGGGATGAACGTGGCGATCACCGACAGCGGAATCGCCAGGCTGATGATGAGCGTGTTGGGCAGCGATCCGAGGAAGCAGTACAGCACCAGCATCGCCAGCAGGCCGCCGATCAGCGCAGCCTGGCGGACCTCTTCGGTTGCCAGCCTAATGAAGCGGGAGTTGTCCGAGAGCACCTCGATCCGAACCACGCCCCCGAGCTTTGTGTTGAGTCCCTCGGGACCATCGAGCGCCTGTCGCACCTGGTCTGCGACCGCGACGATGTTGGCTGTCGCTTCCTTGTAGATCGCCAGCTGCACGCCCCGCTCTCCGCCGACCCGGGTGATCACCTCCGGACGCCGATAGCTGCGGATCACCTGGCCGAGGTCGCGGATCCGGATCGTCGCGTTGTTGTCGCGCCGCACCACCGTCTGTTCGATATCCGCGAGGGAGGAGAACTCATTGAGCGTGCGTAGCACGCTCTCCGTCTCACCGTCCCGTACCCGCCCTCCGGCCATGTTCAAGTTCTCGGCCGCAACGCGCTGCGAGATCTGCGAGATGGTCAGGTTGCGGGCGGCCAGCTTGGACTCGACGAGCTCGACGACCACCTCTTCGACGAGCCCGCCTTCGACCTCGGCGGCCGCCACACCCTTGAGCGGCTCGACCCGTCGCTGGATCGTATCGGCCGCGACGCGGCGCAGCAGCGCCTGGTCCTTCAGTCCGCTCACCCCGAGGGTCATTATCGGGTCGAGGCTGGGGTCGTAGCGCAGGATCAGCGGGCGCTCGACGTCTTCCGGAAAGCCTAGCTGGTCCAGCTTCTCCCGGATCTCGCTGACCCGATGCTCCATTCTCGTGCCCCAGCGGAACTCCAGCTGAACGTCTGAGAAGCCGGCACGCGAGACCGAGCGGATCGAGACCAGGTTGCCGAGGACCCCCAGCTGCTGTTCGATCGGCTCGGTGACCAGCTTCTCGACCTCTTCTGGCGCGCTTCCGGGGAACTCTGTCCGCACGGTCAGGCTGGGGTAGGCAATCTCCGGCATCAGGTT
>CAZANL010000258.1:3556-6748 GCA_964486115.1 uncultured Planctomycetota bacterium | reverse complement strand
CTTGGCTCCTGGTTTGGGCTTGCTGGGGGCCTTTTTATTGGCCCCGGCTCCCGACTGGGCGGACTTGAGCACTGGCAGCAGCTTGATCGCGGAGGCGGCGAAATTGGACTTCGGGAACCGCTGGATCAACGACTCGAGTGTCTGTCGCGCCTGCAGGATGCGACCAGCCGCCTGGTGATCGATCCCTTGCTGGTACAGCTGCCGGGTTTCCTGCTGGTCGGCTTGCTGGATCCCCTGCTCCGAGAGTTTCTTGGTGACATAGCTGTTGTCGATTGATGCCGCCTTGGCGTAGCTCTTCCGTGCTCGGGCCCACAGCTTGTGGTGCAGGCAGAAGTCGGCCAGCTCGAGGAAACCCGTTGGAGCCGTTGGGGCGAGCCTGGAGAAGAGCTGGTCGGCCACCACGGCGCAGGAGGCCTGGCTCAGCTGAGAGACTGGCAGGCCGAGCCGGGCACGGGAGGTCTTGATGAATAGCGTGTTCCCGGCCAGCTTCTCGATCGTCCCGGTGATCTGCTTGTTATTTCCCCTGAGAGTCAGCGTGACCTCGTTGGCGCCTGCAAGAGGGGCCAGCAGGCCGAGCAAGACGACCCTGCAGAGAAACCGATAGTTGTGCATCGATACCTCAATTTCTCGTGGAGGGGTGCGCAGGCGGTGGGTCTGGGCACTCCTCGGAGTGCCATTACTTCTATTATATGTGGAAGGGGGTGGGCGTCCATAGTTTTGGCGATGAATTATCCCGTTGTCTACTCAGGAGGGGCGTCGCGTCGCTACCGAGTCAGGTCCCGCGTGCCCCGCTGAAGACCAGCGGGAAGAATGCTCGGGGGCCCCGCCCCCAGGGTCGTTGGGATGTGGTCGCGCTGACGACGCGGACTGCTCCAGAAAGTAACGGGAGTCCCGCGGTGTTCTGCGAGTCGAGATGGGGAGATTTGTGGAACAGTGCGGCGGTCTCACAGAAAAATCAAATCGAGTACAATGCACGGATGCTGGGTGAATTGGAGAGCGTCGGGATGGACCTGGGGAGCACTGTCTCCGGCGGATGTCGGCGATGACGGTGATCACCGGCGAGATCCGACTCGAATCCGGGCCGGAGATGCAGATCCACGACATCACCGACGCCGTTGCGGAGCAGTTGACCGCGTCCAGCCTGGCGGCCGGCAACGTGACCGTCTTCATTCCCGGTGCGACCGGCGCGCTGACGACAGTGGAATACGAGCCGGGCCTGGTAGATGATTTGCAGGAATTGTTCGAGCGAATCATCCCGCGAGACCGGGTGTACCAGCACAACGAGCGCTGGCGCGACGGCAACGGTCACTCCCACGTGCGAGCCTCTCTGCTGGGGCCTTCACTGGTCGTCCCGTTCAGTGGCGGGCAGCTGATCCTCGGCACCTGGCAGCAGATCATCTTTGTCGACTTCGACGTGCCGGCTCGATCGCGCCGACTGGTGGTCCAGGTCATGGGGGAGTAGTGCCCCTCTTTCCGGAACTCGAACCGCGGCTGCCAGATGCTCCGCTGGCCGAGCGGCGGCGTCCACGAAGCTTCGATGAGTACGTCGGGCAGCAGGAACTGGTCGGTGAGGGGGAAATATTGCGCCGCCTGGTCGAGGCTGCCAACCTGCCGTCGATGATCCTCTGGGGGCCGCCAGGGACAGGCAAGACCACCCTGGCTCGGCTGCTGGCAGGCACGGTGGGCTACGCTTTCGAGCAGATCTCGGGTGCGATCGCCGGCAAGAAGGACATTGCCCGGGTCGTCGAGATCGCCCGGCGGAGGCAGCCAGACGGGACCCGTACGCTGCTGTTCGTCGATGAACTGCATCGTTTCAACAAGCTGCAGCAGGATGCTCTGTTGCCCCATGTCGAGTCGGGGCTGGTCACGCTGGTCGGCGCGACCACCGAGAACCCCTCGTTCGAGGTGATCTCCCCACTGCTCTCACGCTGCCGTGTCTTCGTGCTCCAGCTGTTGAGCGAGGAAGCACTGGGTCAGATCCTCGAGGGGGCACTGGCCGATGGGTCGCGGGGTTACGGTGGGCGGGTTGCGCTCGAGCCGGGGCTGGATGCCGTGCTGGTCGAACTGGCAGCGGGCGATGGACGCAAGCTGTTGACCTTGCTCGAAATGCTGGCCTCCAGTGTTCCCGAGGACGAGGAAGGTCAGCGACTGCTGACCCGGGGGCAGCTGGCCTCGGCGTTGCAGAGAGATGCTCTGGCTCACGACAAGAGCGGTGACGCGCACTACGACACGATCAGCGCGCTGCACAAGTCTGTCCGCTCGGGGGATCCAGACGCCGCACTGTATTGGCTGGCTCGTATGCTGCAGGCCGGTGAGGATCCACTCTATCTGGGGCGTCGGCTGGTACGCATGGCGGTCGAGGACATCGGTACCGCAGACCCTCACGCCCTCACGTTGGCGATCTCGGCGGTTCGGGCCTACGAGTTTCTCGGGTCGCCCGAAGGAGAGCTGGCGCTGGCGCAGTTGACCGTCTGTCTCGCGCTGTCTCCCAAGTCGAACGCGGTCTATCGGGCGTATGGGGCCGCGGGTCAGGACGTCGAGAAGCACGGCGCGCTGCCGGTCCCTCTGGTCTTGCGCAATGCGCCGACCCGGCTGATGTCGGAGCTGGGGTTTGGTCAGGGGTACAAGTATGCCCACGACTACGAAGAGGGTGTGGTCGATCAGCAGCATTTGCCCGACAAGCTGGCCGGACAGCGTTATTTCGAGCCAGGAGAGCAGGGATTCGATCGCCAGCTCCAGCAGCGCCTGGCGCGCTGGCGGGAGCGTCTGGGAGTGGGGGATCGGCGACGCGAGGATTGAGCGGCTGACCATTCACCAGGTTTGCCCCCCAGGGCCTTGGTCGCCCTCGATCGAGCGCCTGGCTGTACCAGGGGCTACCATTTGGTGCGGTTCTTCATCATCTTACGCTGCCGCCTGCCCCGCTTGCGTCGCTGGTCTCTCTGTCGACGCGTCGCGACGGGGTCGGCTTTCGTCGCTTGATGTTCCAGCTCTCGCTGGAGTTTGAGGTAGTTCTCGTATCGTCGGCGATCCAACCTCCCCGATTCCAGCTCGGCGGCAATCGCGCAGCGCGGCTCGCCTTGGTGGGTGCAGTTGCGAAAGCCGCAGCTGCGGGCCGTCGACTCGATCTGTTCGAAGGCCAGGCTCAGGCCGGAATCGGCGTCCCATAGCTGGAACTCGCGCATTCCCGGCGTG
>CAZANL010000258.1:0-3546 GCA_964486115.1 uncultured Planctomycetota bacterium | reverse complement strand
CGTGTCGATGACCAAGCCTCCGCCGGGCAACATGAATAGCTCGCGGCTGGTGGTGGTGTGTCGTCCCATATCGTCATCCTCCCGAATCTGCATGACCGCCTGGCGTTCATGGCCGAGCAGGCGGTTGATCAGGGTCGACTTGCCGACACCCGAGGAGCCGATCATGGCGCTGGTCTGACCCGCCGTGAGATAGGTGTTCAAGGCGTCGATGCCGATCTCGTCCTTGGCACTCAGCACGTGGATCGGTACCGACCCGGTCAGAGCTCGGATGCGAGTGATCTCCGTGGTCGGATTGAGGTGCAGGTCGGCCTTGTTAAGCAGAATCACGGGGACCGCACCACCCTCCCAGGCTGTTGTCAGGTATCGCTCCAGCCGGCGAACGTTCAGCTCCTGATTCAGCGAGCTGATCAGGAAGAGGGTGTCCACGTTGGCCGCGACGATTTGCTCGGCGTGTCGTTGCCCGCACTGCTTGCGTGAAAAACGGGTCTTGCGCGTCAGAACGCGCTGTATCAGTGCGGCGGATGGGTCGTCTGGCCTGAGGCGCGCAACCACCCAGTCGCCCACGGCGGGTAACTCAGCCCGATCAATGGCCTGGTGCCGGAGCTTGCCGGCTAGCTTTGCGCTCAGCTCGCCCGACTCGGCGAGTAGCATGTATCGATGTTTGTGCTCGGCCGCCACGCGGGCGCGGATCAGATCCGACTGGCGCTCGGCGGGTGAGAGTTGATCTTCGAAAAACGAGGTCCAGCCCAGCGAGGTGATGGGGGTCAATGCACTGCTCCGTGTTGGGTTTCTGAGAAGTAGAGACAGCCGGAGCAGCTGCCGGACCGACGTGTTACCGCAGGACGGTGGGCTCGGAAGCACACGGCTCCAGGGTGCGGTGGGTTTGCGCACTCATCTGGATGTCTCCTCCGTCGGGGTATGGCGGCCGGTTGGCCGCGCGGGACATCAGGCAGAACCGAGGATGGGGCTCATAGTTTAGAGTTTGATTCAACTAACTTAATATGTTAGCCTAGATTAGTAATATCTTTAGTGGTTATTGCAACAGTGGGGACGCTGGTGTAAAGTTCTCCTCCGTAAACACTAGAACAGGGACGAAACCTGATCCGATGATAGATCCACTGACTGCATTGCTGATGTTCTGCGCGTTGGGGCTGCTTTGCGGGGTGCTGTTCTGGCCCCAGCGAGGGCTGTTCTGGGTCTGGTACCTCCTGGGACGCAGGTCCGAGCGGGTGCTGATCGAAGATGCGCTCAAGCATCTTCACGCATCCGAATATGCAGGCCGCCAGGGCACGCTTCATAGCGTTGCCGGAGCGCTCGGGATTTCCGCCGATCGCAGCGCCAACCTGCTGGCCCAGATGGAGTCGCTGGGTTTGCTCTGTCGGGAGGGTGGTGAGCTGGTACTTTCTGGCGAAGGGCGTCTGCAGGCGCTGCACATGATCCGGTCTCACCGGCTGTGGGAGCGTCACCTGGCAGAGAGCACGGGCACCTCTGCGTCCGATTGGCATCGTCTCGCGGAGCAGCGAGAGCATACGTTAACCGATGCCGAGGTCGAGGCGCTCGATAGCAGTCTGAATTATCCGCTCTACGACCCGCACGGGGATCCGATCCCGACAGCGGGTGGTGAGTTACCACCGAGCAGCGGCGTGCCGCTGACCGAGTTGCGCTCGGGCCAGCAGGCTCGGATCGTCCATCTGGAGGACGAGCCGGCGGCCAGCTTCGCCCAGCTGGCAGCCATGCGGCTGAATCCCGGCATGGCTGTTCGCCTGATCGAGGTGCTGCCCGAGCGCGTACGGTTCTGGGCGCGCGGCTCCGAGCACGTGCTGGCGCCGGTGATCGCGGCCAATATCAGTGTGGTTCCGCTCGCGGATGCACAGCCGATCGAGCAGTCGGAACGCCGACTGGTCAGTCTTGACGTCGGCGAGCAGGGTACCGTGTTGCGCATCGCGCGCTCATGCCGCGGATTGAAGCGGCAACGTCTGCTCGATCTGGGCGTCGTTCCCGGCACCCGCATCGAGGCGCAGATGATCAGCCCGATGGGTGACCCGGTGGGCTACTTTATCCGGGGCGCGGTCATCGCCCTGCGTCGGGAGGCCGCCGAGGCGATCCTGATCGAATCGGAGGTCGCATGAACTGCAACGATTGTACGTCCTGTCCGTCCCATAATGCGGCTCACCTGAGGCAGCTGGGTATCGACCTGGACCGTGTCGACCATGTGATCGCACTGGCCGGCAACCCGAACGTCGGTAAGAGCACGGTGTTCAATAACCTCACCGGACTGCGGCAACATACCGGCAACTGGCCGGGCAAGACCGTGACCCGGGCCGAGGGTGCCTACTCGGCGCACGAGAAGGTGCACAAGCTCGTCGACCTGCCGGGCACCTATTCGCTGCTGTCGACCAGCACCGACGAGGAGATCGCGCGGGATTTCATCCTCTTCGGCAGGCCGGACGTGACGGTCATCGTCGTCGACGCCTGTGGGCTCGAGCGCTGCCTCAACCTGACCTTGCAGATCCTCGAGATCACCGACCGCGCGGTCGTCTGTCTGAACCTGATGGATGAGGCTCGCCGGCGAGGCATCACCATCGACGAGCGGGCGCTCTCCAGAGATCTGGGGGTGCCTGTGGTGCCGACGGCGGCGCGTTACAACGAGGGGACCGAGCAGCTGGTCGAGGCGATCCACCAGGTCGCGATGGGGGAGATCGTCTGTCGTCCGCGGCGTCAGACCCGCCCGCCCGCCGCGATCCGTCAGGCACTAGATCGACTCTCAGGGGAGGTCTTGGCGTTGTTTCCCGGGTTGCCCAATGCGGGTTGGGTCGCGATGCGGCTGCTCGCGGGCGACCGTCGGCTGATCGAGGCGGTCAGCAACGGGGAGCTGGGACAGCTTGCGCCCGCCGCGGAAGGGGGGTTCTGATGGCTCGTGCACCGGAGAAGATTCTCGCGCTGGCCTCGAGCATGCGCTGGGAGGTCGGCGATGGATATCGCGAGGCGCTCGTCGAAGCGATCTATGCCGACGCGGCCGGGATCGCCGAGCGATCGGTCACGCGCGAGGACGGTCCGAACCGTCTCTCCTGGGAGCAGACACTGGACCGCCTGCTGACCAGCCGGATCTTCGGCTTTCCGATCATGCTGGCGCTGCTCAGTCTCGTGTTCTACCTGACGATCGCGGGGGCCAACCTGCCCTCGAGCATGCTGGCCTGGTTGCTGGTCGACCAGGGGCACCCGCTGTTGAAGGCGGCGATGTCCTGGGCGCCGTGGTGGCTCTCGGGCCTGCTGGTCGACGGCATCTATCTGGGTGTGGCGTGGGTCATCGCGGTGATGCTGCCGCCGATGGCGATCTTCTTTCCGCTGTTCACATTGCTCGAGGACTTTGGCTACTTGCCGCGCGTCGCCTTCAACCTGGACCGGATGTTCAAGGCGGTCGGCGCCCACGGCAAGCAGGCGTTGACGATGAGCATGGGCTTCGGCTGCAACGCGGCCGGCGTCGTCGCGACACGGGTGATCGACAGCCCGCGGGAGCGGCTGATCGCGATCATCACCAACAACTTC